>CAMDKE010000257.1 GCA_945901215.1 Comamonas sp. lk | reverse complement strand
GCGGCGCAGACCCTGCGCGAAGTGGCGCGTGCCTTTGCCACGGCCAAGAGCGCCATGATTTTGTGGGGCATGGGTGTGAGCCAGCACGTGCACGGCACCGACAACGCGCGCTGCCTCATTGCGCTGGTCAGCGTGACCGGCCAGATTGGAAAACCCGGCTCGGGCCTGCACCCCTTACGTGGCCAAAACAATGTGCAAGGCGCGTCCGACGCCGGCCTGATTCCGATGATGTTCCCCAACTACCAGCGCGTGACCAACGGCACGGCGCATGCGTGGTTTGAGAGCTTCTGGGACGCCAAGCTCGACGACAAGCCCGGTTACACCGTGGTGGAAATCATGCACAAGGTCTTGGCTCCCGAGAGCGACACGCACAAGGTGCGCGGCATGTACATCATGGGCGAAAACCCCGCCATGAGCGACCCCGACCTGAACCACGCGCGCCACGCGCTGGCCAGTTTGGACCACTTGGTAGTGCAAGACATCTTTATGACAGAGACCGCCTGGCTGGCCGATGTGGTGCTGCCTGCCACCGCCTGGCCAGAGAAAAACGGCACCGTGAGCAACACCGACCGTATGGTGCAACTGGGCAAACAGGCCATCAACCCACCGGGCCAAGCAAGGCCTGATCTTTGGATCATCCAGCAAATCGCTGAGCGTGTTGGGGCGCATGCGCCGCATGTGGCATCTACTACCGCAGGCAGCCACGGCACCGGTCGTCCGCTGTCGTGTGGCTACGAAGGTGAGTTCGACGGCGTGGCCGAGGTCTATGACGAAATGCGCCGCGCCATGCATACCGCCATCTCTGGCATTACATGGGAACGGCTGCAGCGCGAGTCCAGCGTGACCTACCCGTGCCTGAGTGCAGACGACCCGGGCGCGCCCACCGTCTTTATCGACCACTTTGCCACCGACGATGGGCGCGTGCACCTGGTGCCGGCGGACATCATTCCCGCCAATGAGCGTCCAGACGGCGACTTTCCCTATGTGCTGATCACCGGGCGCCAGCTGGAGCACTGGCACACCGGCAGCATGACGCGTCGCGCCACCGTGCTGGACGCCATCGAGCCGATGGCCACTGCCTCCATGTGCGGTGCTGATCTGGCCAAGCTAGGTCTGGAGACGGGCGACGTGATCACCATCGCCTCGCGCCGTGGCCAGGTCGCCATCCATGTGCGCCGCGACGACGGTACGCCGCAGGGCGCCGTATTTGTGCCGTTTGCCTATTACGAAGCGGCGGCCAACCTGATGACCAATGCCGCGCTGGACCCGGTGGGAAAAATCCCTGAGTTCAAGTACTGCGCCGTGGCGGTCCACGCCGGTGGTGAGCCGTCTGCGGTGGAAGGCTATGGCACCAACGCGCAGGCGGCGCTAAGGTCCTGAAGCCCTTGCTAGACATTACCCATGTGCGTGCGCCGGGTTTGCCGCGCCTGACCCAGGCGCAAGCGCCGCTGACCCAAGCCATTGCGGTTGTAAACGAGTGCGGCCAAACGCGGAGTCTGGAGATTCCAGCCGAGCGAGCGCTCACCGTCTATGTGGACAAGCGTGAACTCGTTACGCTGATGACGCTGGGTGCCCGGCCCGAATGGCTGGTCTTAGGCTATTTGCTCAACCAGCGGCTCATCCGCTCGGCCAGCGAGCTTGAATCCATCACCGTGGACTGGGAGGTGGGCGCCGCCGCCGTCAAAACCCACCACGGCATCGCCAATCTGGCCGAGAAGACCGCCAAGCGCGTGGTCACCACCGGTTGCGGCCAGGGCAGCGTGTTTGGTGACCTGATGGCCGACGTAGACACTGTTGCGTTGCCCCAGGCCACACTTAGGCAATCGGCCTTGTACGGCATCGTCAACGCCATTCGGCTGCACGACAGCGTGTACAAGACGGCGGGTTCGGTGCACGGCTGCGCGCTGTTCCAAGGGCAGACCTTGTTGATCTTTGTCGAAGACGTGGGCCGCCATAACGCGATTGACGCGATCGCGGGCTGGATGGCGCTGCAAGCCAACGACCATCCCGCAGGCAGCACCCAGCAACGCGACGGACTGCGCGCCGACGACAAGGTGTTCTACACCACCGGCCGCCTGACCAGCGAGATGATCATTAAATCCGCCCAAATGGGTGTGCCCATCGTGGTCTCACGCAGCGGCATCACCCAAATGGGCCACGCCGTCGCGCAGCGGCTCAATTTATGCGCGATTGGGCGGGCGACCAACAAGCGGTTTTTGTGCTTTAGCGCGCAAGAGCGGCTGGTGTGGGATGTGTTGGAGGTCGGGATCGGCAAGCCAGACGGGATAAATAGGCCTGATCGGCCCGCGCCGTCAATTTGAAAACCCAGCTCGGAACCTTGTGTCGAGCAGATGCGCAAGCGGCAAAAAACGCCATTCGCGTCCGTTTGCGTTGGCAAAGTAAAGATTGGTGAAATCAGTAAACAGTAAATCAGCTTGCAGTAATTTACAAACGGTATAAACTATATAAATTGTTTACTTGGAGGCTGCTCATGCAAACACTTGAACACCTGCACACGGCCCGGTCCGTGCTGCTCCGTTGGTTTCTGCGGCTCACGCGCCACCACCAGCTCCATCAGCCCGAACATGTAGGCGCATTTGCCGGCTCTTTGTTGCCTCGTGAGGACTGGGACCACAGTTAAGCGTGTAGCGCGCGGGTGGCTGGATGCCGCCCAATGACGAGGGCTTTGGAATTGCGCTAAGGTCGCTCTATGAAGCAATCTTTTTTAAGCCTTGGCTGGCGCACTTTATGGCGTGATGTGCGCTCAGGCGAGCTACGGCTCTTGGTCGTGGCGGTGACCCTGGCAGTGGCCTCGCTTACAGCGGTGGGCTTTTTTGCCGACCGCTTGCAAGGCGGCTTGCAACGCGATGCGCGCCAGTTGTTGGGCGGAGACGTGGTGGTGGCTACCGACCGACCGGTGCCGACCTTGTTCGCCCAAGAGGCCCAGCGTCTGGGGCTTGCGCAGGTGCAGACCCTTTCCTTCCAAACCATGGCGCGTGCGACCGAGCTCCAAGGCGGTGCGACCAAGCTGGTGGCGCTCAAGGCGGTGGAGGCCGGCTATCCGCTGCGCGGCAAGCTGCGTCTGATTGACAGTCTGGGCGGGCCCGAACGGCTCGCGGGGGGCATCCCGAAACCCGGCGCCGCCTGGGTGGATGCGCAGGTGCTCGACGCCTTGGCGCTCAAGCCGGGTGACGCGCTGCTGCTTGGAAACCAGCAGTTCATAGTGTCTGCGCTGATTGCCAGCGAGCCCGACCGGGGCGCGGGCTTTATGAACTTTGCGCCGCGTGTGATGGTCAACGCTGCCGACGTGGCCGCCACCGAGCTCGTGCAACCCGCCAGCCGCGTGAACTACCGCCTGGCCTTGGCCGGGGAAGACGCCGCAGTGGCGCGCTTTCTGACCTGGGCCAATGCACAAACCAAGGGTGCTGTGCAGCCGGCGGGCCAGGACGGCACCGCCCAGCCCGCGCCGATTCGCGGCGTGCGCATCGAGTCCACCCAGTCCGGCCGCCCGGAGCTGAGCCAAACCCTGGAGCGCGCCGAGAAGTTTTTAAGCCTGGTGGCACTTTTGGCCGCGCTGCTGAGCGCTGTGGCCGTGGCCTTGGCGGCGCGCGCGTTTGCAGCCAAGCATCTGGACGACTGCGCCATGCTGCGCGTGCTGGGCCTGAGCCAGCGCACCATTGCGGCGTCCTATGCCTGGGAATTTGCGCTGGTGGGCGTGTTTGCCAGCGGTCTGGGCGTGGCCTTGGGCTACGCGGTGCACTACGTCTTTGTGCTGCTGCTCGCTGGGTTGGTGGACGCCAGCTTGCCTGCGGCCACCTTGGCGCCGGTGGCCCTGGGGCTGGGCATGGGGCTGACGCTCCTCGCAGCCTTTGGTCTACCGCCGGTGCTGCAGCTCGCCCAGGTGCCGCCGCTGCGCGTTATACGGCGCGACGTGGGCAACTTGCGCCCTGCCTCTGTAGGCGTGCTGGCCGTGGGCGTGCTGGGTTTTGCCGCGCTTTTGCTGGCGGTCAGCAGCGACCTCAAGCTGGGCCTGATCGCCGTGGGTGGCTTTGCTGGTGCCGTAGCGCTGTTCGCCGCCTTGAGCTGGCTGGCCATCCGCCTGCTGCGCGCTAGTGTGAACGAGACCACCGCACCGCAGGCGCTGGTGCTGGCCACCCGGCAAATATCGGCCCGCCCGGCCTACACCGTGGTGCAAGTCAG
>CAMDKE010000256.1 GCA_945901215.1 Comamonas sp. lk | reverse complement strand
TGGGCACCATCCTGCGTGAAAGCATTGCGGCGCAAGAGTTGCTGGAAAAAGAGTGGGGCGTGGCTGCCGACGTATGGAGCTGCCCAAGCTTCAATGAACTGACCCGTGACGGCCAGGACGCCGAGCGCTTTAACCTGTTGCATCCGCTGGAAACACCGCGCGTATCTTTTGTCGGCCAACAACTTGCGGGCCACGCCGGACCGGTGGTGGCGTCCACCGACTATATGAAAGCGTATGCGGAGCAGATTCGCCCCTTCATTCCAAAAAACAGCGATGGCACGGGCCGCACCTACAAAGTGCTGGGCACCGACGGATTTGGCCGCAGCGACTTCCGCAGCAAGCTGCGTGAGCACTTCGAGATCAACCGCCATTACATTGTGGTCGCCGCGCTCAAGGCGCTGAGCGAAGACGGCCATTTGCCTGCCACTAAGGTGGCCGAGGCGATTGCCAAGTACGGCATCAAGGCCGATAAGATCAACCCGCTGTATGCGTAAAGCCCAAGGAGACATAGAAAATGGCAACGATTGAGATACACGTCCCCGACATTGGGGATTTTGATGAAGTGACGGTGATTGAACTCCTGGTCAAAGCTGGCGACACGGTGCGCGCCGAGCAAAGCCTGATTACCGTTGAGTCGGACAAGGCCTCTATGGAGATTCCCTCCTCGTCGGCTGGCGTGGTCAAAGAAATCAAGGTGGCGCTGGGCGACAAGGTCAAGCAAGGTTCGCTGGTTTTGCTGCTGGAGGTGGCAGGTGCTGCCGCAGCGGCACCCGCTGCGATACCAACCGAAGTTATCGCGTCCGCTGCGCCGGCTCTGGCTCTGGTGTCTGCCCCAGCAGCGTCGGTGCCATTGACGGTTGCGGTAGCCACCAGTGCACCGGTTGCAGTGCCTGCGCACGCGCCTGGCACCCCGGTGTTGGCCATGCCGCACGCCTCGCCCTCAGTGCGCAAATTTGCCCGCGAACTTGGTGTGCCGCTGGAAGAAGTCAAAGGTCAGGGCCCCAAAGGCCGGATTACGCAGGAGGATGTGCAAGCCTTCACCAAAGCGGTGATGGCGGGCGCCGCCCAAACCAAAGCTCAGGTGACCAACGCGCCTACGAGTGCAGGGGGCGGTGGTTCAGAACTGGGTCTGATCCCCTGGCCCAAAGTGGACTTTGCCAAGTTTGGCCCGATCGAGCGCAAGGAAATGTCGCGCATCAAGAAAATCAGCGGGGCCAACTTGTTGCGTAACGCTGTTCTGATTCCGGCGGTCACGAACCACGATGATGCCGACATTACCGACCTGGAAGCCTTCCGCGTCTCGACCAACAAAGAGAACGAAAAGTCCGGCGTTAAGGTCACCATGCTCGCCTTCCTGATTAAGGCCTGCGTGGCCGCGCTCAAGAAGTACCCCGAGTTCAACAGCAGCCTGGACGGCGACGCCATCGTCTACAAAAACTACTGGCACATTGGATTCGCTGCCGACACGCCCAACGGCTTGATGGTGCCGGTGATCAAGGACGCAGACAAGAAAGGCATCTTTCAGATCAGCCAGGAAATGGGCGAACTCGCCAAGAAGGCGCGCGACGGCAAGCTCAGCCCCGCTGAAATGTCCGGCGCCAGCTTCACCATATCCAGCCTGGGTGGCATTGGCGGGCGCTATTTCACGCCCATCATCAACGCACCCGAGGTGGCTATTTTGGGCGTCTGCCGTTCCACCATGGAACCCATCTGGGATGGCAAAGCCTTCCAGCCACGCCTGATGCTCCCCCTGTCTCTGACCTGGGACCACCGCGTGATCGACGGCGCCGCTGCCGCGCGCTTTAACGTCTACCTCGCCCAGATCCTGGGCGACTTCCGCCGCGTGCTGCTCTAAGGAATTGAAATGGCTATCGTAGAAATCAAAGTCCCCGACATTGGCGACTTCGCCGAAGTCACCGTCATTGAATTGATGGTCGCCCCCGGCGATACCATCAAGCCCGATCAAAGCCTGATCACCGTGGAGTCTGACAAAGCCTCCATGGAAATCCCCGCAAGCCACGGCGGCGTGGTCAAAGAGATCAAGGTCAAGTTGGGCGATAAGGTCAAAGAAGGCTCGGTCGTATTGCTGCTTGAAGTTGCGGGCGCAGATGCTTCGCCCACGCCCACGCCCACGCCAGCCACGGCGGCCCCCGCTGCGGCTCTGGTGGCTGCAGCTCCAGCATCCGCCGGGTCATCCTTCGGCGGCGCCTCGGACATCGAATGCGACCTACTCGTCTTGGGCGCAGGCCCCGGCGGCTATTCGGCCGCTTTTCGAGCCGCCGACTTAGGCCTGAAGGTTGTGATCGTTGAGCGTTACGCCACCCTAGGCGGCGTGTGCCTGAACGTGGGTTGCATCCCCTCCAAAGCCCTGCTGCACGTCGCAGCAGTCATGGACGAAGTGGCACACCTGGGCGACCTGGGCGTGGACTTCGGCAAGCCAGTGGTCAACATCGACAAGCTGCGTGGCCACAAGGAAAAAGTCATCAGTAAATTGACCGGCGGCTTGGCGGCCATGGCCAAGATGCGCAAGGTCACGACCGTGCGCGGCTACGGTGCCTTTGTAGGTGCCAACCACGTTGAAGTGGAAGAAACATCGGGCGACGGCCAGCAGAAAACCGGCAGTAAGAAAGTGGTCGCGTTCAAGAAGTGCATCATCGCCGCTGGCTCCCAAGCTGTGCGCTTGCCTTTTATGCCGAACGACCCGCGCGTGGTGGACAGCACCGGCGCGCTGGAGTTGAAAGAAGTGCCGAAGCGCATGCTGATTCTGGGCGGCGGCATCATCGGCCTAGAAATGGGCACCGTCTACAGCACCCTGGGCGCGCGCCTGGACGTGGTGGAAATGATGGACGGCCTGATGCAAGGCGCCGACCGCGACCTGGTCAAAATCTGGCAAAAGATGAACGCGCCACGCTTTGACAACATCATGCTCAAAACCAAGACGGTGGGCGCACGCGCTTTGCCCGAAGGCATTGAAGTGACGTTTGAAAGCGCTGAAGCTGGTGGCAAAGCGCCCGAGCCGCAGGTCTATGACTTGGTCTTGCAAGCCGTGGGCCGTACGCCCAACGGCAAAAAGATCGCTGCCGAGAAGGCCGGCGTGGCCGTCACCGACCGTGGCTTCATCAATGTCGATATCCAGATGCGCACGAACGTGCCCCACATCTTCGCCATCGGCGACATCGTGGGTCAGCCCATGCTGGCGCACAAAGCGGTGCACGAAGCGCATGTGGCGGCTGAAGTGATTGCCGGTGAACTGCAAGGCAACAAGGAGCTGGCAGCCGCCGCGTTCAACGCCCGCGTCATCCCCAGCGTGGCCTACACCGACCCCGAAGTGGCCTGGGTAGGTCTGACCGAAGACCAGGCCAAGGCGCAAGGCATCAAGATCAAGAAGGGCTTGTTCCCCTGGACGGCATCCGGCCGCGCCATTGCAAACGGCCGCGACGAAGGCGTGACCAAGCTGCTGTTTGACGATTCACCGGAAGCGCACGGCCACGGCAAGATCCTGGGCGGCGGCATGGTCGGCACCCACGCGGGCGACATGATCGGTGAGATTGCGCTGGCGATTGAGATGCGAGCAGACGCGGTCGACATCGGAAAGACGATTCACCCGCACCCGACCCGTGGGAAATCCATCGGCATGGCGGCGGAGATTGCGCATGGCAGTTGCACGGAAGTGCCGCCGGCGCGGAAGTAAGCTGGAATAAATACGCTACTAATTTAGTAGCTTGCTGCGCATGTTCCGTAAGGGCTGCGCGGCTTTTTTATGCTCAATCACTGGCTCCATTTATCGTCGGTCACGGCAGCATTGGAGCCCACCTTGTCCCAGGCCGCTTGGGCAGTGCCAGCGTTGCCCGTCGCAGCGCGATGCTCGAAAAATTTGGCGGTTTCCATGGCACTGATCTTTTCAGCAATTGCCACCACGAAAAATTGGTTCATGGTGGTGTCGTCAGCGGCTGCAATGCGCTTGGCGGCTTGTTTAAGCGATTCGGGCAGGCGTAGGGCATAGCTGCTCGTGGCGCGGTACTCCTTGTGACGGTTAGACCAAAGTGTTGAAAAGTTTGCTCCGGGTTGAGTACCGGAATACCAAAAAGCTTGGCCGGACCAAAGTCCCGCAGGTTGTAAGTCACGATGGCGTGCGCCTGCGCATAGGCCGCAGCTTCCAGCACCATTTCATCGGCAGGGTCACGTAGCTGTGGTCTCCATTGGTAG
>CAMDKE010000255.1 GCA_945901215.1 Comamonas sp. lk | reverse complement strand
AGTAAGAAAAATCTAACAAAAGTAGTAAACCCGGTTTTTACTACTTTTGGACCAAAAAAAAGCACCTAGAATCGCTTCTAAGTGCTTGATTTATAACCATAAATTATGGTGGGCAGTACAAGTTTCGAACTTGTGACCCCTGCAGTGTGAATGCAGTGCTCTACCCCTGAGCTAACCGCCCTGAATTTGGTTCAGGAAAGCCTGCAAGTATACCGTTGTTCATTGGCTTTTTTCAGGCGCTTGCGCGCCAGGCCGTCTTGGCACCGCTGGATTTGTCCAGTTCCGCCAAGACCGCCGCATGGGCGGCAAGCTCTTGGTCGTTGGCCGGTATTACGTGCAGCACCAGGCCATGCAAGTCCACTTGTTCCAGGGCCTTGCCTGGCGTGTCTTGCGGGTTGGACTCCATCAACAAGCCATCTTGACCACGCGTCATGTTGATGTAGACATCGGCGAGTAGTTGGGCGTCGAGCAGCGCACCGTGCAAGGTTCGCCCCGAGTTGTCCACTTCCAACCGCGCGCACAAGGCGTCGAGGCTATTGCGCTTGCCGGGGAACATTTCCTTGGCCATGGCTAGGGTGTCCCGTACGCCGCTCACAAAATCTTTAAGCGGCGGGCGCCCCATCAAGGAGAGTTCTTTGTTCAAAAAGCCCAGGTCGAAGGGCGCGTTATGGATGATCACCTCGGCATCGCTGACAAATTCCAACAATTCGTCTGCCACTGCGGCAAACAGCGGCTTGTCGCTTAAGAACGCCGCGGTGATGCCGTGCACACGCAGCGCTTCCTCGTGACTGTCGCGCTGGGGGTTGACGTACAGATGCAGCGTGCGCCCGGTGAGTTTGCGGTTCACCAGCTCGACGCAGCCAATCTCTATCACCCGGTCGCCCTGGTCGGGGTACAGGCCGGTGGTCTCAGTGTCTAAAAATATCTGGCGCATCGGGCTGCTCGCCTAATGGTTTTCTTTGGCGTGGTTGATCGAATACTTCGGGATCTCCACGGTGACGTCTTGCTGTGCCAGGATGGCCTGGCAGCTCAGGCGAGAATTAGGCTCCAGACCCCAGGCGCGGTCCAGCAAATCCTCTTCCTCTTCCTCGGCCGGGTTCAGCGAGGCTAAACCGGTGCGCACGATCACATGGCATGTGGTGCAGGCACAACTCATGTCGCAGGCGTGCTCGATGGAAATGCGGTTCTCCAGCAGCGCTTCGCAGATGGAAGTGCCCGCGCTGGCGCGAATTTCTGCGCCCTGGGGGCAGTATTCGGGGTGGGGCAGTATTTTGATGATCGGCATGGTGCTTGCGGCTTTTTTTATAAGCTTAGAGGGTGGCAATATTTTTGCCCGACAGCGCGTGGGCGATGCCCCGATTCATGCGCTGAGCGGCAAAGGCTTCGGTAGCTTCGGCCAGGGCTTTGGTCTGGGCCTCAATGGCTGAGGCGTCATCCCGCGGGGCCGCTACGCGCAGCGCGTCCATGGCGGCGTCAATGGTTTGGCGCTCTTCGGGTTGCAACAAATCGCCATCCGAATTGAGGGCGCTCTGCGTGGCCAGCAGCATGCGCTGGGCGTCCACCCGGGCCTCGACTACCGAGCGCGCACGCATGTCGGCCTCGGCAGTGGAAAAACTGTCTTTGAGCATCTGGGCAATCTGGTCGTCGCTCAGGCCATAAGAAGGTTTGACTACGATTTTGGCCTCTACGCCGCTGACCTGTTCGCGTGCGTCCACGCTGAGCAAACCATCGGCGTCCACGGTAAACGTGACACGGATGCGCGCCGCACCCGCAACCATGGGCGGGATGCCGCGCAGCTCAAAGCGTGCCAGGCTGCGGCAGTCAGCTACCAGGTCGCGCTCGCCTTGCACCACGTGCAGCGCCAGCGCAGTCTGGCCGTCCTGGTAGGTTGTGAAGTCTTGCGCCATGGCCGTGGGAATGGTCTGGTTGCGCGGCACGATGCGCTCCACCAAGCCACCCATGGTCTCAATGCCCAGAGACAAGGGAATCACGTCGAGCAGCAGCAAATCGTTGGCCGCCGCATTGCCTGCCAATTGGTTGGCTTGAATGGCCGCGCCCAGCGCCACTACCTCGTCGGGGTTGAGGTTGGTCAACGGGGTTTGGCCAAAAAACTCGCCCACGACAGTCCGGATATGCGGCATACGGGTGGAGCCGCCGACCATCACTACACCCTGGATGTCTTGTTTGCCCAGGCCGCTGTCGCGCATCACTTTGCGCATAGCCTGCAAAGTGCGTGCGCTCAGGGCGGCGGTGACGGCTTCAAACTCGCTGCGGTTGACCGACAGGTCAATGCGGCCCACCGATAGATCAAGCTCCACCGGCGCGATCTCGCTTTCAGACAAAGCCTCTTTGCAGGCCCGGGCAGCGGCCAACAACAGGGCCTGGTCTTCTTGGCTGGCCACCTGCAGCGGCGTCTGCGCCAAGATCCAGTCAGCCAAGGCGCGGTCGTAATCGTCACCACCCAAGGCCGAGTCACCCCCGGTGGCCAGCACCTCAAACACGCCCACGCTCAGGCGCAGTATGGAAATGTCAAAGGTGCCGCCACCCAGGTCGTAGACCGCGTACACGCCCTCGGACGCGTTATCCAGCCCGTAGGCGATGGCCGCAGCCGTGGGCTCGTTGATCAGGCGCAGTACGTTCAGGCCAGCGAGTTGCGCCGCGTCTTTGGTGGCCTGGCGCTGGGCGTCGTCAAAGTAGGCCGGCACGGTAATGACGGCGCCGTAAACATCGTCGTTAAAACTATCCTCGGCGCGAAATCGCAGCGTGGCGAGTAGCTCGGCGCTCACTTCCACCGGGCTTTTTTCACCGGCAATCGTGCGCACTTTGACCATGCCCGGCGTGGCCACCAGGCTGTAGGGCAAGCGCTCTGCGTGCGCGATGTCAGAAAGGCCGCGCCCCATCAGGCGCTTGACAGAGGCTATGGTGTTGCCGGGGTCGCTAGTTTGTTGCGCTAGCGCGTCAAAGCCGATCTGGCGGCGCTGCGCGTCCAGGTAGCGCACCACGCTGGGCAAAATCACCCTGCCTTGGGCGTCGGGGAGGCACTCCGCAACCCCATTGCGTACCGAGGCCACCAGCGAATGCGTGGTGCCCAGATCGATGCCCACGGCCAGGCGACGTGCGTGGGGGTTGGGCGACTGGCCCGGCTCGGAAATTTGTAATAGTGCCATGGTGGTTTATGCCAGCGCATCCAGGCGTTGGTTCAGGTCGTGGGCAAATTTGTCCATAAACATCAGGCAGCGCACCGGCAGCACCGCCGCCGCATAGTCGTGCTGCACATCAAGCAGTTGCTCGCATTGGCCCAGCAGATCCATTTTCGCGGTGTTGACTGACGCCAGCAGTGCCTGCAGCGCAGCTTCGGTATACGACTCGTCCAGAGCTTCGCGCCATTCGATTTGCTGCAACAAAAAGCGCGCTGGCATAGCGGTGTTGCTGTGGGCGTTGATGGACGCGCCATTCAATTCACACAGGTAGGCTGCGCGAGTCAGCGGGTCTTTTAGGCGGCGATAGGCCTCGTTGATACGCGCCGACCATTGCATGGCAACGCGCTGGGCCGCAGGTCCCTGGGCGGCAAACTTGTCGGGGTGCGCTTGCGCTTGCAAGGCCTTCCACTGCACGTCCAGTGCGGCCTTATCTTGAGCAAACTGCGGCGTAAGGCCAAACAGCGCAAAGTCGTCGGTTTGCAGGTTCACAAGAAAACGGTCACACCCGGAAGGATTCGCCGCAGCCGCACTTGTCGCGCTCATTAGGGTTGTTAAAGCGAAAGCCTTCATTGAGGCCCTCGCGGACAAAGTCCAGCTCGGTGCCATCGATGTAGGCCAGGCTTTTGGGGTCGACTAGTACTTTGACGCCGTAGCCTTCAAAAATCACATCTTCAGGCGCAAGTTCGTCCACGTACTCCAGCTGGTAAGCCAGGCCCGAGCAGCCGGTGGTTCTGACGCCCAAACGCACGCCCACTCCCTTACCGCGTTTGCTCAGGTAGCGGGTGACGTGCCGCGCGGCGGCTTCGGTCAAAGAGATGGCCATATCTAGTTCAGGTGTTTTTTCTTGTAGTCGTCCACGGCCGCCTTGATGGCGTCTTCGGCCAAGATGGAGCAGTGGATTTTGACCGGCGGCAGCGCCAGCTCTTCGGCGATCTGGCTGTTCTTCAGCGCCGCCGCTTCGTCCAGCGTTTTGCCCTTGACCCATTCGGTCACGAGCGAACTGGAT
>CAMDKE010000254.1 GCA_945901215.1 Comamonas sp. lk | reverse complement strand
GGCCAAAACCCGGCGCGCCAGTCACTCATCAAGAGCGGCGTGGCCAAAGAAACCCCGGCGCTCACCATCAACGCCGTGTGCGGTTCGGGCCTCAAGGCCGTCATGCTGGCGGCCCAGGCCGTGGCCTATGGCGACAGCGAAATCGTGATCGCCGGTGGCCAGGAAAACATGAGCGCCTCGCCCCACCTGCTGCTGGGCAGCCGCGACGGTCAGCGCATGGGCAACTGGAACATGGTGGACTCCATGATCGTGGACGGCCTGTGGGACGTCTACAACCAATACCACATGGGCATTACCGCCGAAAACGTGGCCACGGCCCATGGCATTACCCGCGATATGCAAGACGCGCTGGCCTTGGCCAGCCAGCAAAAAGCCGCTGCCGCGCAAGACGCGGGTAAGTTTGTCGACGAAATCGTGCCCTTCTCCATCGCCCAGAAAAAGGGCGACCCCATCGTCTTTTCGGCCGATGAGTTCATCAACCGCAAGTCCAATGCCGAAGCGCTGGCCGGTTTGCGCCCAGCCTTTGACAAAGCCGGTGGCGTGACCGCAGGTAATGCGTCCGGCATCAACGACGGCGCTGCCGCCGTGATGGTGATGACGGCCAAAAAAGCCGCTGCCCTGGGCCTGACCCCGCTGGGCCGCATTGCCAGCTTTGCAACCAGTGGCCTGGACCCCGCCATGATGGGCATGGGCCCGGTGCCCGCCTCGCAAAAAGCCCTGGCACGCGCCGGCTGGAAGGCGCAAGACCTCGATTTGCTCGAAATCAACGAAGCCTTTGCCGCCCAGGCCTGCGCCGTCAATCAGGCCATGGGCTGGGACACGTCCAAGGTTAACGTCAACGGGGGCGCAATTGCAATTGGTCACCCCATTGGTGCGTCCGGCTGCCGTATTTTGGTCACCCTGCTGCACGAAATGCAGCGCCGCAATGCCAAAAAAGGTATTGCCAGCCTGTGTATCGGTGGCGGCATGGGCGTTGCCCTGACCATCGAGCGTTAATTCAATTCAATTTAGTAGCCAGTCAATAACCACGAAGGAGATAAGCATGAGTCAGAAAGTAGCCTACGTCACCGGCGGCATGGGTGGTATCGGTACCGCCATTTGCCAGCGCCTGCACAAAGAAGGCTTTAAAGTGATCGCCGGTTGCGGCCCCACGCGTGACCACGTCAAGTGGATCGGCGAACAGGCGGCACTGGGTTACACCTTTTACGCGTCCGCTGGCAATGTGGGCGACTGGGATTCCACCGTCGAAGCCTTCACCAAGACCAAGGCCGAGCACGGCACCATTGATGTGCTGGTGAACAACGCTGGTATTACCCGCGACCGTATGTTCCTGAAAATGAGCCGCGAAGACTGGGATATGGTGATCGAGACCAACCTCAACTCCATGTTCAACGTGACCAAGCAAGTGGTCGCCGACATGGTGGAAAAAGGTTGGGGCCGCATCATCAACATCTCATCAGTCAATGGCGAAAAAGGCCAAGCTGGGCAGACCAACTACTCGGCCGCCAAAGCCGGTATGCACGGTTTTTCGATGGCTCTGGCGCAAGAGCTGGCCACCAAAGGCGTGACCGTCAACACCGTGAGCCCCGGCTACATTGGCACGGACATGGTCAAAGCCATACGTGAAGACGTGCTGGCCAAGATCGTGGCTACCGTGCCGGTCAAGCGCTTGGGCGAGCCCAGCGAGATCGCCTCCATCATCGCCTGGCTGGCGTCAGAAGAAGGTGGTTACGCCACTGGCGCGGACTTCTCCGTCAACGGTGGTTTGCACATGGGTTAAGGCATCTGTGCAGCATCAGCGCGCCGGTGCCAATGAAAAAACCCGCCTCGGCGGGTTTTTTTGTAGGCCTTGCGGGCGTGGTACCTCAGCCAGTCAGGCCCTTGTACAACATATAGCCTGCCAGGCCATACAACAACACCGCAAAAATACGCTTTAGCTGTGCAACCGGCACACGGTGGGCCACACTGGCGCCCCAGGGTGCCGTAAGCACGCTACACGCGCCAATCACCCCCAGGGCGGGCAGCCATACGTAACCCAGCGCACCGTCGGGGAGCTCGGTGAGTGCCGAGCCGCTAATGATGTAGCCCAGGGTATTCGCCAGTGCGATCGGGAAGCCCAGCGCGGCGCTGGTTCCCACCGCATTGCGTATGGGTACATTACGCGAAACCATGAACGGCACGCTTACGAAGGCGCCGCCGGCACCCACCAATCCCGATAAAAATCCGATCAGGCCACCCGCGGCCAGCTGACCGGCAGGTCCCGGCATTTCGCGGCTGGCGAGCGGAGTCTTGTTTCGCAGCATTTGGGTAGCTGACACGCTAACGAACAACCCGAAGAACACGGCAAGCCAGGTGCCCTTGAGGATGCTGAAAATGCCGACGCTGGCGAACGCTCCGCCGATCAAAATACCGGGCGCGAGCCGTTTTACGATGTCCCACCGCACCGACCCACGCTGGTGGTGTGCCCGCACGCTGGACAAGCTGGTCAATACAATAGTAGCCATCGAAGTGGCAATCGCCATCTTGACTGCCAAGTCAGCGCTGACGCCACGGTGCGAAAGTATGAGCGTCAGAAAGGGACCCATCAGCATCCCACCGCCAATGCCCAGCATGCCGGCCAAAAATCCGGTGCACAAGCCGAGCAGCGCCAGTTCGGCGATTAGGGTGGGTTCTAGCATGGGGGTGGTGTGGAAATATTGGACGAGGGTGTTTGTGGCACACCCCAAGCCAGCGCCGGGCGCTGAAATTTATGCGCAGCAACCGCAGGTCCATGGATTTGTCTCAGGCCTGACCACCGCGCTCCAGGTGCACCAATAAACGACAAGCAGCCCAGGTAACGCGGACCTCGATCATTGTAGGTGTGTGAATCAGGGATGGTGTTTGGGCACCGCGCCCAGGGTGAGCGCCCCTGTTCCGTAATGTGACCAAGGCGGGCCGCATCCTCATGGGCAAGGCATACTTGCCTATGTGTTTAACAATGCGCAGGGGTGATATTGATGCAATGGGTGCGATTCGACTACCAGGGCGCAGCAAGCTTTGGTGTTCTGGAAGGGGAAAAGGTGCGGCGTTTCCAGGGCGACATGTTTGGGACGGCCTTGGCCACGCAGGACACATTTGACGTGGCCGCTGTCCGGTGGCTGCCACCTTGCCAGCCGGGCAAAATCATTGGCTTGTGGAACAACTTTCGCGCCGCCGCCGAAAAAAACGGCTGGGCGCAGCCCGCTGAACCGCTTTACTTCCTGAAATCGCCGGGCAGTGTTGCGGCGCATTTGCAGCCCATTGCCGTGCCTGCCAGCTATGGCGGGCGGGTGGTGTACGAGGGCGAACTGGTGGTGGTAATTGGCAAGACCGCCCGCGCGGTGGCCGTAGAGGACGCGGCTGCCCACATCTTTGGCTACAGCTGCGGAAACGATCTCACCGCCCTGGAGCTGCTGCACAGCGACGCCTCCTTTGCCCAGTGGACGCGCGCCAAAAGCTTTGACGGGTTTGCCTCCTTCGGCCCGGTCATTGAGACCAATTTCAACCCCGCCACAGCGCAGCTGCGTACTTTGGTGGGCGGGCGCGAGCGGCAGAACTACGCCTTGTCGGATATGTTTTTCAGCCCATTGGAAATCGTGTCACGCATCTCGCACGACTTGACCTTGGAGCCCGGTGACCTCATTTACTGTGGCACCTCGCTGGGTGTGTTGCCCATGAAACCCGGCACCACCGTGGAGGTGGTAATCGACGGCATTGGCACCCTGTCCAACCTGTACGGCTGACTCTTCTAAAGGGCTGCGACTTGTAGGCGGCCCTTGTGGGTCGCTAATGTGTGGGCCAGCAACTGGGCGGCCGCAAAAATGGCATCGATAGTGGGTGTGGCGGTGTCTGTGATGCGTCCGAGTTCGACCACGGAGCCCACCAGCGCATTGAGCTCGATGGCGCGGCCGTGCTCTACATCCTGCAACATGGACGTCTTGTGCGCACCCACTGCCTGGGCACCTGCAATGCGTTTATCCAGCGAAATTTTGAACACCACGCCGAGTTTCTCGGCCACCGTCTGCGCCTCGCTCATCATGTTGGCTGCCAGCGCGCGCGAAGGTGCGAAGGTGCATATATCTTCCAGCGTGGCATGCGTCAGCGCGGAGATCGGGTTGAAGCTCAGGTTGCCCCAAAGTTTCAGCCAGATTTCGCCACGGATGTCACGCGATATCGGAGCCTTGAAGCCTG
>CAMDKE010000253.1 GCA_945901215.1 Comamonas sp. lk | reverse complement strand
CTCTTGAAGACCAAGCCACACGCTGCCGATGAAGATGAAAACGCTCTTTATGACACGCCGTTTTACAGGGGATTTCGCCGGGCTGTGAACTGGTGCGTTCTGCACCGGTGGATCACGATTGGCTTGATGTTGGCTACTTTTGGCGCTGGTATTTTTGGCATGGGCCGGGTGCAGCAGCAATTTTTCCCGGACTCCAGCCGCCCTGAAGTGTTGATGGACGTGTGGTACCCCGAGGGAACATCGTTTGCAGCCAACGAAGCAACGACGGCTCGCATCGAGGCACGCATGATGCAAGAGGCCGGTGTCGATACGGTTACCACCTGGATTGGCTCGGGCGTACCGCGCTTTTATTTGCCCTTGGATGCGATTTTTCAGCAAAGCAACGTCTCTCAGCTCATCATCCTGCCCAAAAACCTCAAGGTGCGCGAATCCCTGCGCATCAAGCTGCCCGCGATCATGGCGCATGAGTTTCCCGAGGTGCGCGCCCGCATCAAGATTTTGCCCAATGGGCCCCCGGTTTCTTACCCGGTGATGTTTCGCGTAATGGGCCAAGATCCGGAGGTGTTGCGCCAGCGCGCCAACGAGGTCAAGGCGCTGTTGCGCGACAACGCCAATATGCGCGGCGTCAACGACAACTGGAACGAGCCGGTCAAAGTACTGCGCCTGGAGGTAGACCAGGCCAAGGCGCGCGCGCTGGGTGTGACCAGCCAATCGATCGCGCAGGCGTCAAAAATCCTTTTGCTAGGCAGCACTGTGGGCCAGTACCGTGAGGGCGACAAGCTGATTGACATCGTGTTACGCGGCCCTCAGGACGAGCGAAACGCCATTTCGGATATTGGAAACGCCTATTTGCCCACGGCCAGTGGCAAGTCAATTGCGCTGACGCAAATCGCCAAACCCACCTTTGCCTGGGAGCCCGGTGTGCTGTGGCGAGACGGACGCGACTACGCCATCACGGTCCAGGGAGACATTGTTGAGGGCTTGCAAGGCGCAACCGTTACAGCCCAGTTGCTGCCCGATTTGCGCCGCTTGGAATCCCAGTGGCAGACCCAGGGGTCTACTGGCTACCGGATTGAGGTGGCGGGCGCGGTGGAAGAAAGCAGCAAGGGGTCCAGCTCCATTGCTGCAGGTATCCCGATCATGTTGTTTGTCACCTTCACCTTGCTCATGCTCCAACTCCACAGCTTTAGCCGTGCAATGCTGGTGTTTTTGACTGGACCATTGGGCATTGCAGGGGTGGCCGCAGCCTTGTTGCTGTCGGGTAGACCCTTTGGCTTTGTTGCCCTCTTGGGGGTGATCGCGCTCATGGGCATGATCCAGCGCAATTCGGTGATCCTGATCGACCAGATTGAGCAGGATCGCGCCCGTGGCGTTCCCGCCTGGGACGCGATTGTGGAATCGGCAGTGCGCAGGCTTCGCCCTATCGTACTGACTGCCGCCGCGGCCGTGTTGGCCATGATTCCGCTGTCACGGTCGGTGTTCTGGGGCCCTATGGCAGTAGCCATTATGGGTGGACTGATTGTGGCCACGGTGCTGACTCTGCTGGCATTGCCGGCCATGTACGCGGCCTGGTTTCGCGTGCGCCGCGAGGGCCCAGCAACGCAGGCTAAAATAGTGGGCTGACCGATTTCAAAGGTCCGGCTATGGCGCAGCACCTTCGGGTGCAGTTGCTTGGGTCGGGCTCTGTTGTTTTTATTTGCGCGGGTGGCGAAATTGGTAGACGCACCAGGTTTAGGTCCTGACGGTAGCAATACTGTGCGGGTTCGAGTCCCGCCCCGCGCACCACCCATTGGTATTTGTCCAACCCTTTTCGGGCGACGCACAGCCGCAATCGGCGGGCGTGGCCCCTGTCCATTAGGAGCATCTGCATGACCGTTATCGTTGAAACCTTGGAAAAGCTGGAACGCAAAATCACTCTCAATCTGCCGCTCGATGCAGTGCAGTCTGAGGTGGGTACGCGTCTGCGCAAAATGGCCCGGACGGTCAAGATGGACGGTTTTCGCCCCGGCAAGGTACCCATGAAGGTGGTCACTCAGCGCTACGGCTATTCGGTGCATTACGAGGTGATGAACGACAAGGTGGGTGAAGCCTTTGCCGCAGCGACCAACCAAGCCAAGCTTCGGGTCGCAGGCCAGCCCCGTATTGAAGAAGCCAAGGGCGCTGCTGAGGGTTTTATGGCCTTCGATGCGATTTTTGAGGTTTTTCCTGAGGTCAAGATTGGTGATTTGTCCAGCGCACAGGTTGAAAAAGTCAATGCCGAAGTGACGGACGCAGCAATCGACAAGACGGTCGATATTCTGCTCAAGCAGCGCCGGACCTTTTCCTTGCGGCCTCAGGATGCAGTAGCCCAGGTTACCGACCGTGTGACGGTTGACTTCGAAGGAAAGATCGACGGCGAGCCATTTGACGGCGGTAAAGCAGACGATTTCCAATTCATTCTGGGCGATGGCCAAATGCTCAAAGAGTTCGAAGAGGCAACGCGTGGGATGAAGCTTGGCGAAAGCAAAACCTTCCCATTGGCTTTCCCCGCCGAGTACCACGGGAAGGACGTGGCCGGTAAAACCGCGGACTTCATGGTCACCCTCAAGAAAGTCGAAGCAGCCCAATTGCCAGATGTGGACGACGCTTTTGCCGCCTCTCTGGGCATCGCCGACGCGACGGTGGACGGCCTGCGGGCCGATATCGGGAAAAATCTGCAGCGAGAGGTTAAATCCCGTTTGCTGGGGCGCAACAAACAAGTGGTGATGGATGCGTTGTTGGCCAAGGCAGAACTTGACCTGCCCAAGGCTAGCGTCCAATCCGAAGTGGACCGCCTGATCGAAGGCGCCCGTGCTGATCTGAAGCAGCGCGGCATCAAGGATGCGGACAAAGCCCCGATTCCAGCTGAGTTGTTCACTGCTCAAGCTGAGCGTCGCGTGCGCCTGGGCCTGGTAGTGGCCGAGCTGGTGCGTACACAGCAGTTGCATGCCACGCCGGAGCAGATCAAAGCACATATCGACGAGCTTGCTGCAAGCTATGAAAAGCCAGCTGACGTGGTGCGCTGGTATTACGGCGACAGCCGCCGCATGTCTGAGGTGGAATCCGTCGTTATTGAAAACAACGTCACAGCGTATGTGCTGTCCCAAGTTCAGGTATCAGAAAAGGCGATCAGCTTTGACGACCTGATGGGGCAGAATTGAACCAATTGCTGCGTGCGCCGTGTTGACAGGCGAACCCTCAGGCGCTGCTAAAAACTTTTGGGCGTCTTGTAGTCTTGCAAAGATGCCCCATGTGTTCTTCTGGGGTCCCCGAGTCGTTGGGGCTCTTTTTTATTCGGAGAAGCTATGAACGTGAAATTTGCAACGCCAGGCGCATTAGAAACCCAGGCCCTGGGAATGGTGCCCATGGTGATAGAACAGTCCGGTCGGGGTGAGCGTTCGTATGACATTTATTCGCGCCTGCTCAAGGAGCGCGTCATATTTTTGGTTGGACCGGTCAATGACCAGACGGCTAACTTGGTGGTTGCGCAGCTGCTGTTTCTGGAAAGCGAGAACCCGGACAAGGACATTTCGTTTTACATCAACTCGCCGGGCGGCTCGGTCAGCGCCGGAATGGCGATTTTTGACACCATGAACTTCATCAAGCCCGACGTATCGACGCTGTGCATCGGCATGGCCGCTAGCATGGGTGCGTTTTTGCTCACAGCGGGCGCCAGAGGCAAGCGTTTTTCGCTACCGAACTCCAAGGTCATGATTCACCAGCCCTTGGGCGGAACGCAGGGTCAGGCCACCGAAATCGAAATTCACGCACGCGAGATTTTGAAAACCCGTGAGCAATTGAACAAGATATTGGCGGACCGCACTGGCCAGCCGCTGGACAAAATTGAACGAGATACCGAGCGCGATTACTATTTATCGGCCGACGAGGCCAAAGAGTACGGATTGATTGACCAGGTGATCGCCAAACGACCCTGAGAACCGCGCCGCCCGTGAGGCGGCCCTAGGCGGTGCTTTTACCAATGAAACCGACGGAGATGTGGTTATCGGAGATTTGGTTATCATCCAAAGCACCAACGAAAAGGCAAATATTACATGGCCGAGAAAAAAGGCGGTTCGAGCGAAAAGAACCTTTATTGTTCTTTTTGCGGGAAGAGTCAGCACGAAGTTAAAAAGCTGATTGCGGGGCCTTCGGTGTTCGTTTGCGACGAATGCATTGACCTGTGCAATGAGATCAT
>CAMDKE010000252.1 GCA_945901215.1 Comamonas sp. lk | reverse complement strand
CGGCAGACCGATCACAAAGCGCCGGCCTAAAGTCAAACGCCTGACCCAGTGCAACCCATGCGCGTGCATCACCGTTTCAGCCGCTTACTTGCCCTTCTTGAACGCCGTATAGGCATTAGCCATGGCTTCGCGGCCTTCGTTGGTGAACTTACCCGGGGGGACCATGGTTGCCGCGACGGCGGAGTCAATAAAGATGGTCTTGTTACCTGCTACTTCGGGCTTGATACGCTCCATAGCCGCCTTGTTGGCCGTGGGATAGCTTAGCTCGTTGGACACCGCGGCACCGCTTTCGGCGCGCAGGTAGTAGTCGATGAATGCGTGGGCGTTGGCCGGGTGCTTGGCGTCTTTGCTAATGGCCATCGTGTCAAAGAAGATCATGCCGCCGGTGCTAGGCAACAGTGCCTCAATCACATCTTTGCTACCGTTTTCTTTGGCACGACCGGCTGCGATGTTGATGTCGCCCGACCAACCAACCACCGCACAGGCTTTTCCACCGGCGATATCGTCAATCATGGTGGAACTGAAGATGCGGATGTCCTTGCGCACCTTGCCAAGCATGTCGGCTGCGGCCTTGTGGTCTGCCGGGTCATTGGAATACGCGTCCTTGCCAATGTAATGCAGGGCTGGCGGCATGATTTCCGTAGGTGAGTCCAGATAGGCGATACCGCAGGATTTGAGCTTGGACGTGTATTCGGGCTTGAATACCAAATCCCAGGCGTTTTCCGGCATGGCCATCTTGCCCAAGGCTTTTTCCACCTTGGTGCGGTTGATACCCACCGTGGTAAAGCCCCAGGCCCAGGGCACGAGGTGCTTGTTGCCAGGGTCGGCCTTGGCCAAGCCTTGCATGATCGCCTCGTCCAGATTGCCGTAATTTTTTAACTTGGCGCGGTCCAGAGGCTGGAAGAAACCGGCCTCCACTTGCGCGGGGCTAAAGGCGGTACCGGGAACCACGATGTCATAACCGGTGCTGCCTGCCACCAGCTTGGCGTTGAGCGCTTCGTTGGTCTCGAAGGTGTCGTAATTGACCTTGATGCCGGTTTCTTTCTCAAAGGCCGCAATCATTCCCTCAGGAATGTAGTCGGGCCAGTTGTAGATATTGAGCACTTTTTCTTCGGCGGGGGCAGCCGCCACGGGCGCACTGGCTGCAGGTGCCGGTGCTTCTTCTTTTTTGCCGCACGCAGCAAGTGTCAACGCGGCGATCGCCACCGGCAAAAAGTATTTATTCAACATGGATATCTCCAAAAAGTGGGGGGGGCAATAAGAAACAAGAAAAATGAGGTTCCGCAGAAAATTATAAAAGTCAATCCCGCCAGCCCGCCGCTTGGGCGTCTGCAAGCGTCAAGTCCAAAACGCGATGGATAAGTCCGATGAGTTCGTCAACCTGGGCGTGGGTAATGGTCAGCGGCGGCGCAATGATCATGCGATCGCCCACAGCGCGCATGATCAGTCCGTTAGCGAAGCAATGTGCGCGGCAGCGCATACCGACCTCCAACTCTGAGGGAAATGGCGCTTTGGTTGCCTTGTCCTTGACCAGAACCAGCCCGGCCATCAGGCCGCATGTCTCCGCCACACCGACCAGCGGATGTGCGCCAAGTTCTGCAAACTTCTGCGCCAGGTAGGGCCCGACATCGTCGCGCACCCGACCCACCAGGTTTTCGCGCTCCATGATTTCCAGGTTAGCCAGCGCCACCGCACAGGCCACCGGGTGGCCGCTGTAGGTGTAGCCGTGGTTGAACTCGCCGCCCCGCTCGATCAGCACTTTGGCCACCCGGTTGCCTACCATCACGCCACCCAGCGGGATGTAGCCACTGGTAATCGCCTTGGCAAAAGTCACCAGGTCGGGCCTATAGCCAAACTTTTCATAAGCAAACCAATGGCCCAGGCGGCCAAAGGCGCAAATCACCTCGTCGCTTATCAGCAAGATGCCGTATTTGTCGACGATGCGCTGAATCTCGGGCCAATAGGTAGCTGGGGGGATGATGACCCCGCCTGCCCCCTGCACCGGCTCGCCAATGAAGGCGGCCACTTTGTGGGCACCGATTTCCAGGATTTTTGCCTCCAGCCAGCCCGCAGCGCGGATACCAAAGGCGTCACTGCTCTCGAGCGGCAAACCTTTCTCAAAAAAATAAGGCTGCTCGATGTGGGTGATATTGGGAATGGGCAAATCGCCCTGGGCGTGCATGCCGCTCATACCGCCTAGCGAGGCCCCGGCCATGGTGCTGCCGTGGTAGCCGTTGACGCGGCCGATGATGACCTTGCGCTCGGGTTGGCCCAGCAGGTCCCAGTAGCGGCGCACCATGCGCACGTTGGAGTCGTTGCTCTCGCTGCCGCTGGACGAGTAAAACACATGCTCAAAACTGCGGTCGCCCACCGTGGGCGCCAGTGATGCCAGCTTTGCTGCCAGTGTGGCGGCCGGCACATTGGTGGTCTGAAAAAAGCTGTTGTAGTAAGGCAGCTTGAGCATTTGCGCGTGCGCCGCGTCAGCCAATTCTTTGCGGCCATAGCCTACGTTGACGCACCACAGGCCGCTCATGGCGTCGAGCATGCGTTTGCCGTCCGAGTCCCAGACGTAAATATCCCGGGCCTCGGCAATCACCCGCGCGCCCCGGCTATTGAGGTCTTTAAAGTCGGTAAAGGGGTGCAGGAAATGCGCGCTGTCCATTTCTTGGATGTGTTTGGTGTCTAGTGGGGCATTCATGGAATCGGTCTTGTTGGTTAACTTGGAGGGGGCAATACGCGCTTCAAACGTGCAACAGCAGGTGCTCGCGTTCCCAGGGGGAGATAACTTTCATGAATTCGTCGAACTCCAGCTCTTTGATTTCTGAGTAAACGGTGATGAACTCCTTGCCCAGCACCTCGTGCAAATCCGACTCGCGGCGCAGCCAGTCCAGCGCCTCACCGAGGCTGCGCGGCAGCGCGTAGGGCGCCAAATAGGCGTCGCCCTTCATCTCCGGCTTGGGCTTGATCTTGTTCTTGATGCCCAGGTAGCCACAAGCCAGCGTCATAGCCATCGCCACATAGGGGTTGGCATCCGAGCCAATCACCCGGTTTTCCACCCGGCGCGCCGCCGCAGTAGAAATGGGCGAGCGAATACCCACGGTGCGGTTGTCGTAGCCCCACTCGATGTTGATGGGCGCGGCAGAATTGCGGGTCAACCGGCGGTAGCTGTTCACATAGGGTGCCACCAGCACCATGGCCGCCGGAATGTAACGTTGCAGACCACCGATGTAGTGCATAAACGTTTCGGACGGCGTGCCGTCGTCGTTGCTGAACACGTTTTTGCCGCTGGCTATGTCCACCAGGCTTTGGTGCACATGCATGGCACTGCCGGGCTCACCAGCAATGGGCTTGGCCATGAAGGTGGCGTACATATCGTGGCGCAGCGCCGCCTCGCGCACCGTGCGTTTGAAGAAGAACACCTCGTCGGCCAGGCCCAGCGGCTTGTTGTGAAAGAAGTTGATCTCCATTTGCCCTGCGCCCACTTCGTGGATGAGCGTGTCCACATTGAGCTCCATCTTGTCGCTGTAGTCGTAAATTTCTTCAAACAATGGGTCAAACTCGTTGACCGCGTCAATGCTGTAAGCCTGGCGCGAGGTCTCAGCCCGGCCGCTGCGGCCAATGGGCGCCCTGAGCAAGGTGTTGGGGTCGGTGTTGCGCGCAGTCAGGTAAAACTCGAGCTCGGGGGCCACGATCGGCTGCAACCCTTCGGCGGCGAACAAGTCGCACACCTTGCGCAGCACGCTGCGCGGCGCAAAGGGCACCAGGTTGCCCGCGTGGTCAAAGCAGTCGTGGATCACCTGCGCAGTCGGGTCGGTCGCCCACGGCACGATGCGCACCGAGGACGGGTCCGGGCGCAGTTGCATATCTTTGTCGGTGGGGTCAATCACGTCGTAGTAGGGTCCGCTCTCGGGAAACTCGCCCGTCACGCCCATCGCCACAATGGCCTGGGGCAGACGCATGCCCCGGTCCTCCGTGAACTTGGCACGGGGCAAAATTTTTCCGCGCGCCACACCGGTCAAGTCGGGCACCAGACACTCCACTTCGGTGACCCGGCGCTCATTGAGCCACTGCTCCAGGTCATTGAAAGTCATGGTTTTTTGTTCGGTCATTGTTTTCTTCCTCCGGACTGCTGGCTGCAGCTTGTTGTGATGGTGTCAATTTCAGTGGCCATTTTGCATCCCAGCAGTCTCAAAAATGGTCGCGCAAACGGTGATAA
>CAMDKE010000251.1 GCA_945901215.1 Comamonas sp. lk | reverse complement strand
CACCGGCAGGCCCAGGCGCACGGCGCTCAGCACGTCGTGCAAAGGTTTGCGCGAACGCAGGTGCATGCGCACCCCGCCGGTGGCCACCAGCGGCAGGCCGGTGAACTGCGCAATCTGCTGCAGGCGCAGCGTATGCAAGGCGTCCTGCGCACCCAGGCTGCGCGACAACCCCAGCCAGACCTGTGTGCCGTAGCGCGCCTTGGCGGACGCGGCGATGGCACAGGCTTGTTCAATAGGTAAGGTGGGGGGCAGTAGCAGAATGATTTCGTTGTTGTCCAGCGGGGGCCAGGCGTAAAAACCGCCAGCGCGCGCAGCTTTCTCCACACCTGCCTGCGGCTGCCAAGGCAGTGCGTACTGCCCCTTGGGCGCAGCGCGCCGGGCGCTGGTGATGAAATCGCACAAATTGCCCCAGCCCTGCAGGTCATGTGCCAGTGCAACGAAGCGAAACAGCGCATCCGGCGCGTCGCTTGCGCCGCCCACCCCTGTGCGCCCGCGCTTAGGCGACGTCACGGAAAATTCGGCGCCCGGCAGCAGTCGCAGTCCCAAGCGCTTGGCCTCCAGGTGGGCGCGCACCATCCCAGCCACCGAACACTCGTCTGTCAGCGCCATGGCCGCATAGCCCAGGGCGTGGGCGCGCTGCACCAGCTCTTCGGGCAGGGACGCGCCGCGCTGAAAGCTAAACGCCGACAGGCAATGCAGCTCTGCGTAACCGGGCGGGGGCACATGCGCCACACGCTCGGCACCAGGTAACAGGGGAAGTGATTCCATACGAGGCCAGCAACGCAAACGCCGCTTCACCACAAAGGGCAAGGACTGCGCCAATTTACTGTTTATAAAAACAGTATCCTATACCTCTCTGCAATTGCCTCTATGTGCACAGCCAAAACCCCACTTTGCGGGTTTTTGGAAACTCTCAGACGTCTTCATGTATCCACAGCGGCCGGGACATTACCAAATCGACCCCCGAAGGCTCTGCAGTTCATCCCTTAGTTGGCTCGGTAGGGTGCATGGCAGTGGTGCCGCACTTATTACCGCTGGGCAAAGCCCTCGTCAAACAGCCACTCGCGGTAATAGCGCTTGCGGGCAAAGTCTACGTATTTGCCCGGAAAGGTGGTGCGCACGGCCTGCAGATCAGACAAGGAATAAAACGCGTCAATGCCGGGTTCGCTCTCAGACAGTAGTTCGCCCCAGCGCTCTTGTCCCGTTATGGGGTCTAGTGGCACGCGACGCAGGTGACGCACGGTGATTTTTGTAAAACGGGGATCGCGTAGTAAGTCCTCCATGCGCTCGGGACGCGGATTTTTGCCCGGCGGCGTGGCCAAGGCGTAGCTGTGGAGGGCGCTTGCCAGATCGCTGCCCGCTTCCAGCAAAGCCTCTTCTGCTGCATGGCGCTGCACCACCGCACCGGTGCGCAGCAGGCCAGCGCTCAAGGTAGCGGTCACTGCCACCAGGATCAACAATCCGATATACGTATAGCCCCGCTGCGCCTGCACTTTCATTACAGCGCCTTGTAAGCCACGCCCAGGTGGTTGGTGCCTGAGGCACTGCTGCGCAGGTTGTAGACCTTGCCTTTGGTGCCCTCCTTGGGTGGCTCCAGCACCCACGCTGAGCTGCTGGCGCGCACCGGATCAAAAGGCAAACTCTTGAGGTAGCTTTTCTCTACGAGTTCCTCCAAAGAGTCGGGGTAGCGGCCCGTGTCGCCATAAAACTTGTCCAGTACCTCGCGCGTGGTGCGCAGGTTGTCCACCAAGACCGCGTCGCGCGCCGCATCAATGCTCTGGAAATAGCGGGGCACCGCCAGCGTCAGCAGCAGTGACACGATGGACAGCACCACCAACAGCTCGATTAAGGTAAAGCCTCGCCCAAAACGGCTTGCGCGCAATGTTTTCATGGCTTTACCACGTGCTGTAAGCCGCGCCATTGAGGCCCAGCTTGTTGGAGCGGGAACGTACGTCGTAGACGTCATCCCCCGCTTGGGGGTCCGCCGCCTCGCTGCTGTAGCTGCGCAAGGCCCAGGTGGCCTCGGCGGGCAGCTCGGCGCGGGGCTCCATAGGGTCGCGCGGCAGGCTGCGCAGCAGGTAGAGCCGGCCTTTGCGCTCTTTGTCCTTGTACGGTGCGCCTTGTACCAACACCTCCAGGTTGGGCGGGTAACCCGAGGCCTCGGGCGCCGTGTCGATTTCACCAGCGAGGGCTGCAGCTTTGTAAGCGTCCAAAGCCGTGCGGATCTCGCGCAAGGCATGGCGCAAATCCGCCTCACGCGCGCGTTGGCGGCTGACTTCGAGCACCGGAAGCGACAAGGTGGCCAGCACCGCGATGATGGCCACCGTCACCATCAACTCGATCAGCGTAAAACCGCGCTGCGCTGCCATGGGGAGCGGTGATTAGGGTTTGTCGCTGGCAGGCGGTGCATCAGCCACCGGAGCTTCGGCGGCAGACTTGGCCGCTGGTGTCATGGGTGCCGCCGGCAGCGCAGGTGCGGCAAGCCCACCACCCGTGCCGCTGCCTGCGCCCATGGCCCGGCTTTCAGTGCCGCTGCGGAACTCGCTAAAGCGCCCCTCGGGCCGCTGGCTGTTGCGCACAATGCGCGGGGTAATAGACAGCACGATCTCTGAGCGTTTATCCGAGTCTTCGCTCGAACCAAAAATCCTCTTGAACCCCGGCAACTGGCCCAGGCCGGGAACCTTGTTCGCCGTCCTGCGGTCCTCGTTGTTGATCAGCCCGGCCAGCACCTGGTTCTCGCCGTCATGCAGTCGCAGCACGGTGGTGGCGTTGCGCGTGCCGATGGTGTAGTAGGTGGAACCCAGCTCGGTTTTCTGGGGATTCAATGCATTGCTCACTTCAAGTCCGAGCTTGATGGTGACGTCGTTGCCCCGGTAAATCACAGGCTCTACCTCGAGCTTCAGCCCCACGTCCATATAAGTCACAGTTTCCGAGGACCCACCCTGGGGTGTGACGACGGTGGTCAGCACCGGTATCTTGTCGCCAATCATGATTTTGGCTTTTTCGCGGTTCAGCACGCGGATGCGTGGGTTGGCCAGGAGGTTGACGTCGGTATCTGTTTTTTGCGCATTAAGCTGCAAACCGCCCAAGCCTGCGCCGGTGGAACTGGCATTGAGGTTTTGCAAATCGGCCAGCGTAAGCCCTACGCCGCTGTTGGTGGCCAAGGGATTCAAGCTCAGCGAGGTGGGCCATTTAATACCCAGGGTTTCCAAACGGTCACGCGCGACTTCGAGCACCTCCAACTCCAGCATCACTTCGGCCTCTGGCACGTCGTAGGTAGCTACCAGGCGCTCGAGCATGTCCAGCATCTCGGGCGTGTCGCGGGCGATCAAGGCATTGAGCTTGTCGTCCACCACCACATCGCGGCCTTTGAACAGAGTTTTTATGGCGGCGCCCGCCGCCTTGGCTTCGCTAAACATCAGGGGGAAGGTGCGCACGCTGAGCTCTTGGTAGTCTTTCAACTTGGCCGGGGTGTTGGGAAAAACAATGATGGTGTTGGCATTGACTACCTGCTTCTCCAGCTGGTTGCTTACCAGGATCAGATTGAGCGCTTCTTCTATGGTGGTGTCACGCACCAGCAAACTGGTTTTGAGCTCGGGCTTGATGTCTTTGTCGAGCACAAAGTTCAAGCCGCTGCCGCGCGCCAAACTCTCCAGAATCTGGCGTACCGATGTGTCGCGAAATTCCAGCGAAATCGGTTGGCGAAACGCCTTGCCAAGCATGCTGGTGCTATTGGCTGCAAGGGCAATTTTTTCCAGCGCCGCGGCCTGCAGCGCTTGCGCGTCCAGGTTGCGGGCATCGTCGCGCAATGCGGCTTGGGCATAGCTGCGCGCTGCTTCCCAGTCCTTGGCCTGCGCTGCCTGCTGGCCCTGCGCCAAAACCTTCTCCACGCGCTCTTGCTGGCGCACACGCAGCAAAGCCTGGCGGGCGACGTCGTCATCGGCATAGAGCGTCAACACGCGTTCCAGCAGGCCGGCAGCACCCGCCCAGTCCTTGCGCTGCATGCGCACTTGGGCCTGGGCCAGCCAGGTCCGCGCCGCCATTCGCTGACCCGTCAAAAAAGCGGTTTTGTATTCCAGCTTGTCCGGCTCGCTTTGCGCCAGCGTTTCCAGAGCCAACAGGCCCGCGGCGGTTTGGCCCTGTTCCATCAGGCTGCGGCCCTCTTGGGTCCGCGACGGTAGCGCACAACCGGCGGCCAGGAAAACCAAGGCCAGGGCAAC
>CAMDKE010000250.1 GCA_945901215.1 Comamonas sp. lk | reverse complement strand
ATCGGCCACTTCATACTCTGCGTGGCCGTCAGCGGCGGTAAAGCGGGCGTCCAGATCGCAAATCACGGTGGCCGTGGGCACGCGCGAGAGCGGACAACGCGTGAGCGTGCGCCAGTCGGGCCGCAGCGCCATGTCGGGAAAGCTGGGAGGGAAGATGCGTTTGAACACGTCGGGCGGCTCACCACCCGTTACGGTCAGGCCCAGCAGCAGCGTGGGCATTTTGGCGCCCAACGCTTTTACGAAACTCGCCGTGTCCATCACCTTGCCGCGCGCCACGCTGGTCAGGTCGGCAAACACCACTTCCACGCGCTGTATGCCTTGGGCGGTGAGCCAGGCGACGGCATCGCTGGCGTTGGAGATAAGGGGACTCATGCGCAAGGGCGCATTACTGCGGCGCATCCGCGTCGCCGGTCAAGATATCCAGGCCGGTGACCTGCGAAAAGTCGCGGTCATGGGTGACCAAGGCGGTAGCGCCCATGTCCAGCGCCGTGGCCAGTTGCAAGGCGTCAGGCAGTTTGAGGCGGTACTGGGCGCGCAGTTGGGCTGCCAGCGCGGCAATGGGCGCGGATACGTCCACCACACGGTATTGCAACAGCGCCTTTTCGTAGCGCTTGGCCAGCGCGGTTTGTCCCGCTTTGAAGGGGCCGGTTAACACCTCGACCAGGGTATTCGTCGATAAGGCAATCAGCAAATGCCCCTTGGCTGCCGCTTCAAACAGGCCGGCAAAGCGGTCGGCAAACTGGGGGTGTGATTCGAGCAAATAGATAAAAGGCGCCGTGTCCACCAGCACCGTGGCGCCTTGGGGCAGACCCGCCCACAGTCGGGGGGACGCTGCGGCCATTCAGGCGCCGCCCCACTCGTTGCGTAAATCGTCTACGGTTTGGCCCACATCCGCGCCCCACAGCCCGCGACCCGTGCCGCGCAAGGCCAAAAAACTCTCGCCCGCAGGGGCTTGGGTGGCCGCGAGCGCCAGGTCTTGCAAAGGCACGATGGCCGCATAGGGCTTGCCGTGTTTGGTGATCACACTGCGCAGTCCGGCGTGGGCCTCGGCCACGATGTGGGGCAACTGGATGCGCGCTTGCTCCAGGCCATAGCTGTTGGGGATTGGCATCGACACTCCGATTTCTGTACTGTCTGTACAGTTTAAACCAAAATCAGCTTTCCCAGTCGTAGTCGATGGTGATAGGCGCGTGGTCCGAGAACTTTGCGTCTTTGTAGATGGCGTGCGTGCGTGCACCCGCTGCCAAGGCGGGCGTGGCCAGGTGGTAGTCCAGGCGCCAGCCCACGTTTTTGGCGTAGGCCTGGCCGCGGTTACTCCACCAGGTGTAGGCGGCGTCGGTGGCGGTGGGTTCCAGCAGGCGGTAAACGTCCACCAAGCCGGCTTCGGTCAAAAGCCGGGTCATCCAGGCCCGCTCTTCGGGCAAGAACCCGGAGTTCTTTTTGTTGCCCTTGAAGTTCTTCAGGTCGATTTCCTGGTGCGCGATGTTGATATCGCCGCACAGTACAAATTCGCGCTGGCCTTTGAGCGCTGTGAGGTGCGGGTACATCTCCGCCAGAAAGCGGTATTTGGCCAGTTGCCGCTCCTCGCCCGACGAGCCGCTGGGAAAGTAGGCGCTGATGATGGAGCGCTTGCGCGCGGGCGTGTCAAAGCGCAGTTCCACATAACGGCCCTCGGCGTCAAACTCGCCCGAGCCGTAGCCCACCACCACGTCGCTGGGCGTGTGGCGGGTGTAGACGCCTACGCCGGAGTAGCCTTTTTTCTCGGCAAAGTGAAAGTAGCCGCTCAGGTCGGCCAGGGTCTCGAACTTGCCGGCCACGTCCTCGGCCTGGGCCTTGACTTCTTGCACGCAAATACAATCCGGCTGCAGCTGGGCCAGCCAAGGCTCAAGCCCCTTGCTGGTGGCCGAACGGATGCCGTTGAGGTTGAGGCTGCTTAATGTGAACAAGGAAATCCCCATGGTTGATAGTGGCCCACCCCGCCTGAACGCAGCAGGTGCCGCCCCAGGTCTGGCGCAAGAATTCGTGGCGTTTGCGGTGGATTGTGGCGTGTTGCGCTTTGGCGAATTCACCACCAAGGCCGGTCGCCAAAGCCCATATTTTTTTAATGCCGGCCTGTTTGACGACGGCGCCAAACTCGGGCGCTTGGCGCAATTTTATGCCCAGCGCCTGTTGGACAGCGGCATTGAATTCGACATGATTTTTGGCCCCGCCTACAAGGGCATCCCGCTGGGTGCGGCGGTGGCGATTGAGCTGGCGCGCCTGGGCAAGAACGTACCCTTTTCCTACAACCGCAAAGAGGCCAAGGACCATGGCGAAGGCGGCAGCCTGGTGGGCGCGCCGCTCAAGGGCCGGGTGCTGATCATCGACGACGTGATGAGCGCAGGCACCGCCGCGCGCGAATCCATTGCGCTGATCAAGGCCGCTGGCGCCACGCCCCACGCGGTGGCCATCGCCCTGGACCGCCAGGAAATGGCCACCGAAAAACAGGCCGATGGCTCTGTCCGCGACGTGCCTTACAGCGCCGTGCAATACGTGCGCAGCCACGAGGGCCTGCAGGTCTGCGCCATTGCCGAACTCTCAGACTTGCTGGGCTATCTGGGCGCCCAAAGTGGCAACGCTATGGGTGAGCACCTGACCCGGGTGCAGGCGTACCGGGAGCGCTACGGGGTTTGACGCTGGTGTTGAAGCGCAAATACGCCATTTGCGCTTCATGGGTGAAGCGCAAATGGGTATGATGCGCACCATGCACCTCTGGCAATCTCCCCAATGGCCGACATTCCAGGTTGACCTGGCTGCGCTGCAATCTGCGCTGTCGGCAGCGCGCTATGCCCAAGGGCGCGCCATGGGCTTGGCCAGCCATCTGCAACTGATGGATTTGGGCGCCTTGCAGCTGCAAGGTTGGGCCGATGAAGCCATAGCCACGGCCCAGATTGAGGGCGAAGTCTTGCAGCTTGGTTCGGTGAGGGCTTCTGCTGCGCGGCGCCTCGGTCTTGCGGACGCCCGGGCGCTGGAACGCGACGCGCGCACCGAAGCCACGCTCGACGTATTGCAAGCCGCCATTGGCCAAAGCCAGAGGCCACTGACCCACGAGACTTTATATGGATGGCAGGCGGCCTTGTTTCCCACCGGGCGCAGTGGCATGCAGACCATCCGCACCGGCGCCTATCGGGAGCATGCAGAACCGATGCAGATCGTCACCCCGCGCCTGGGCAAGCCCGACATAGTGCACTACCAGGCGCCAGACTCTGCGGATGTGCATGCGCAGATGGAGCGGCTCATTGCTTGGTTCAACCACAGTCAAGACCAAACGGACGGCTTGGTGCGCGCTGCACTGGCGCATCTTTGGTTTGAAACCATACACCCATTTGAGGACGGCAATGGCCGCGTGGGCCGGGCGCTGGCAGAAATGGCCCTGGCACAAGACCTGAAAACGCACCAGCGCCTGTGGAGCCTGTCGCAGCAAATGTGGTTGGACCGCGCGGGCTACTACGCCCAACTGGAGCGGGCCACCGGGCGCGCTGACCTGAACGTCACGCCCTGGGTGCTTTGGTTTGTGGGCTGTGTGCATAAAGCCGCCGACGCCACCTGGCAACACATGCAGGCCGCCAACCAGAAAACCCGCTTCTGGGCTGAACTGCGCGCAAAGCGTCCGCAAATCACCCCCACGCAAGCCAAAGCCATCAACAAGCTCTACGACGCAGGCCCTGAGAGCTTTGCCAGCGGCATGCGCACGGAAAAATATGTCAATCTCTGTGGTGTGTCACGCGCAACTGCCTACCGCGAGCTGACGGCTTTGTGCGAAATGGGTGTGTTGGTGCAGACGGGAGTGGGGCGCGGAACGGGCTACGTGCTTGCCGAAACAGGCACACCGCCAGGCCCACAAGCAGGCAGCCAATGAGCACCTTGGGCGTCTTCTACGGCGCTGTGCGTTGCGGGCAGCGGCCCGCTGGTGTGGGCGTTCAAGCGAGTTTTTGCTTGAGCAGCTCGTTGACCTGCGCCGGGTTGGCCTTGCCTTTGCTGGCCTTCATGGCCTGACCGACCAGCGCGTTGAAGGCTTTGGTGTTACCGGCCTTGAACTCTTCGACGTTCTTGGCGTTGGCGGCCAGCACGTCGTCGATGATGGCTTCTAGCGCGCTGCTGTCGTTCATCTGGCGCAGGCCTTTGGCGTCGATGATGGCGTCTACTTCTTCTGGATTAATCGGCTTTTCAGCAACCCAAAACTCTTGAAACAACTTCTTTGCGCTGGCATTGGAGATCGTGTCATCGACG
>CAMDKE010000249.1 GCA_945901215.1 Comamonas sp. lk | reverse complement strand
TGGCGTCGCAGGCGGCTCCGTTGGCATGGACCGGGCCACGGCTGACTACATGGGAATGTTAGCAACTGTAATGAACGCCTTGGCGCTCGGGGATACGATGAACAAAGCGGGGTTAACGGCGCGCGTTATGTCTGCTATTGGCATTGAGCAAGTGGTTGAGCCTTACGTTCGGCCTAAGGCACTGCAGTACCTGGAAGAGGGTAAGGTTGTCATTTTTGCCGCTGGTACTGGAAATCCGTTTTTTACAACGGACACGGCTGCCGCTCTGCGTGGAGCCGAAATTGGTGCCGAAATTGTGCTTAAGGCTACCAAGGTGGATGGCGTTTATGATGCCGATCCAAAAAAGGTGCCTACCGCAAAGCGATACACGACGCTCACCTTTGACAGCGCCATGCAACAAAATTTGGGCATCATGGATGCGGCAGCTTTCGCCTTGTGCCGCGATCAAAAGTTGCCTATCAAGGTGTTTTCCATCTTCAAACATGGTGCCCTTAAGCGCGTCATCATGGGCGAGGATGAAGGCACGCTGGTGCATGTTTGAACCTTTGGAGTGACTGCGATGGCTATTGATGAAGTGAGAACCACCGTGGAAGGAAAAATGGAGCAGTCCATTGCTGCTTTCAAGACGACCTTGACCAAGGTGCGTACGGGCCGTGCCAACCCTGCGCTGCTCGAAACAGTACATGTCGAGTATTACGGCTCCATGGTGCCGTTGAGCCAGGTTGCCAATCTGTCCTTGATTGACTCGCGAACGGTGGGAATTCAACCCTGGGAAAAGAGCATGGGGGCCAAGATCGAGAAGGCCATTCGAGAAAGTGATTTGGGTTTGAACCCCTCGAGCATGGGCGATTTGATTCGTGTTCCGATGCCCGTCATGACCGAAGAGCGCCGAAAAGAACTCACCAAAGTGGTCCGTTCCGAAGGTGAAGGAGCTAAGGTCGCCGTAAGAAATTTGCGTCGGGATGCCAACGACTCCGTCAAGCGCTTGGAAAAAGACAAGCTGGTGTCTGAAGACGATCAAAAACGGTCTGAAGCGGAAATACAAAAAATCACGGACCGTTTCATTCTCGAAATTGACCGCTTGGTGAGTGCCAAAGAGCACGACATCATGGCGGTCTAGCCCAACCGGCTCCGTACATTTTGGTTACGCTCTGTGCCGTTCGCTACGGACCCCAATATGGGTTAACGGGTGCGGAGTTGCCTCAACGCTCGCAGCCTGAGCTGGGATGCCCGCCGTGTTGAGACAGCGCATCATTACGGCGGTGCTTCTGCTGTGCATTTTGGTGCCTGCGGTACTTTCTTCGAATCGCATTTTCTTTGTTCTGGTGAGCGGCATATTGGTATGTGCTGCGGTATGGGAGTGGGCCCGATTAAGTGGGTTCCCAGGTCTAAGCGCCGTTTTTTTCGGGCTGGGCTTTGGTGCCGTCTGCGCAGGCTTGTGGATGTCGGGCGTGGTTTTTGCCTCGCTTGCTTGGCTTTGGCTAGGGGTTGGAGCGGCTTGGGTTTTGCTTGCCAGTTGGTTGCTACGCGTGGGATCGGACCGGTGGCTTGTGGTTCCAAGGGGTATTCGCTTGGCAGGGGGGCTGGTTGGCTTATGCGCCGCCTGGTTGGCGCTGATACAGGCGCGAGCAATAGGCGTGAATTTTTTGTTTTCTGTGCTGGTACTGGTTTGGGTGGCCGACATTGCGGCCTATTTTTCCGGTAAGTTGTTGGGCAGTCGATTCATAGCGCGAAGACTTGCCCCACGCATAAGTCCTGGGAAGACGTGGGAAGGGGTAATTGGTGCCTTTGTCGTGGTGATGGCGGTCGCTTTTTCTTGGCGCAGCTTGGATAGCGGACAGGGCCTTGACAGCCAGAACTTGTACAGCCACTTGGGTGCAGTAAGCCCATGGTTTTTAGCGCTTTCGGTGGTTTTTTTGACAACCATGAGTGTGGTCGGGGACCTGCTGGAGTCGCTGTTCAAACGTGCTGCAGGTGTGAAAGACAGCAGCGGACTTCTGCCCGGCCATGGTGGCGTGCTCGATCGGATCGACGCCCTGCTGCCAGTGCTGCCGCTTGCTATGCTACTTTGCAGCAATTAGGAGTAAGGCGTGTGAGTGATCGTTTGAAAACCATCAGCATTCTTGGCTCGACGGGATCCATTGGCGTCAACACGCTCGATGTGATCGCTCGCCACCCACAGCGTTACGAGGTCTTTTCGCTAGCCGCCCACACCAGTGTGGATCTCATTACCGAGCAATGCATAAAGTTCCGGCCCCGATTTGCCGTCATGGTGAGCGAGTGGCATGGGAGAAAACTGCAGGCTGCTTTGGCAGACCAGGGACTAAAAACCCAGGTGTTGTGGGGCGCTGGCGCGCTGGAGCTAGTAGCTGCGCACGACGATGTGGATGTTGTGATGGCGGCAATCGTCGGTTCGGCTGGACTGGCTTCATGTATAGCAGCGGCACATGCCGGAAAACGCCTCCTATTGGCGAACAAGGAGGCTTTGGTTTTGGGTGGCGCGTTCTTTATGAATGCGGTGCGCAAAGGCGGCGCAACACTGCTACCGATAGATAGCGAGCACTCAGCCATATTTCAGTCCTTGCCCCAGGATCCCCTGGCCTGGCCTGGTGCATTGGACAAAATCATATTGACGGCGTCTGGCGGACCTTTTCGCACCCGTGACCCTGCCAGCTTAAAGGAGGTGACTCCAGAGCAGGCGTGTGCCCATCCAAATTGGCTTATGGGTCGCAAGATTTCTGTGGATTCGGCGACGATGATGAACAAGGCGTTGGAAGTCATCGAGGCTAAATTTTTATTTGGTGTTAATCCACAGGTCATCGAGGTGATCATTCATCCGCAAAGTGTCATCCATTCAATGGTGCAATTTGTGGACCATTCGGTGGTGGCGCAGTTGGGGACGCCCGACATGCGCGGGCCCATCGCCTATGGGCTTTCCTGGCCCTTGCGCCACACCAGTGGGGCCAATGCCTTGGATTTTTCCACCTTGGCGGGCTTGACTTTTGAACCCATGAACACCCGTGGTCATAGCGAGCGCTTTCCTGGACTGCGATTGGCATGGGACGTATTGGCGGCGCCACCCGGCACCCCTGCGGTGTTGAATGCAGCCAACGAGGTCGCTGTGGCGGCGTTTTTGAACACAAGTATCCGCTTTGACCAGATTCATGCTGTCAACATCGCTTGCCTAGAGGCGCTGAGCCCAGTTGCACCCGTCTCTTTGGGTGATTTGCTGGCGATTGACCGTGAGGCGCGTGCGGTGGCCGGTGTGCAAGTGGAGCGGCTGCGGGAATGACGGGGTCCAGACCGTTATGATGGTGCTCGTCGCAGATCGCGACAGTGCGCTAGGGCGGTTTTTGAACTGGCGCGTTGCCCATTGAGTGTTCACCATGCCTATTGCCTTTAAGTCCTTTTCCCGCTTCATTGCCGCGTTGATGCTTTTTATGGTGCTTGGGTCCGCCAGCGCCTTGGCGCCTTTTACGGTTGAGGACATCCGGGTTGAAGGCTTGCAAAGAGTCGAGGCTGGGACAATTTTTGGGTCCCTGCCGGTTCGTATTGGGGACACGTACAGCGACGATAAAGCGGCGGCGTCCATCCGGGCATTGTTTGGGCTGGGCTTGTTTAACGATGTCCGGATTACGGTGAACGGCAATGTGCTTCTGGTGATAGTCGAGGAACGCCCCACCGTGGCTGATGTCAGCTTTAGTGGAACCAAAGAGTTTGACAAGGATGTGCTGGTCAAGGCGCTAAAGGATATTGGTTTGTCCGATGGCAGGCCATTTGATAAGGCCGTGGCAGACAAGGCTGAGCAGGAGCTCAAGCGCCAGTACATCAACCGCAGCATGTACGCTGCTGAAGTGGTGACCACCGTCACACCCATCGAGCGTAATCGCGTGAACCTGAGTTTCGCCGTGATCGAAGGCGATATTGCGAAAATCAAGTCCATCCGCGTGGTGGGTAACAAGGCGTTTTCTGAGGATACGCTGCTGGGTTTACTCGACTCCGACACGGGCGGCTGGCTGAGCTGGTACACCAAGTCAAACCGCTACGTTCGAAGCAAATTGAACGCCGACGTCGAGACTTTGCGATCTCACTATTTATCGAGGGGGTATTTAGAGTTTGTCGTGGATTCCACGCAGGTGGTCATTTCCCCGAATAAGCAGGATATCAGCGTCACCATCAATATTTCAGAGGGTGAGCGATTCATCGTCTCCAAAGTGAAGTTAGCTGGAAATTTGCTGGAAAAGGATGCAGAGTTCCAAGCACTAGTCAAA
>CAMDKE010000248.1 GCA_945901215.1 Comamonas sp. lk | reverse complement strand
CTGGGCGTGGGCAACCAGTCGCTGGGGCTGACCGAAGTGGCTTACCAGAACGCGCTGGCCTACGCCAAAGACCGCATCCAGATGCGCTCGCTGTCGGGCGTTAAGGCCAAGGACAAGGCGGCTGACCCCATCATCGTGCACCCCGACGTGCGCAAGATGCTGCTCACCGCCAAGGCCTACGCCGAAGGCGGCCGCGCCCTGCAGGCCTATGGCGCCATGCTGCTCGAACAAGAGCACGGCCACCCCGACGAGCAGGTGCGCAAAGACGCGGGCGAGATGCTGGCCATGCTCACCCCCATCGTCAAAGCGTTTATCACCGACAACGGCTGGACAGCCACGTCGGGCTGCTTGCAGGTGTTTGGCGGCCACGGCTTCATCAAAGAGTGGGGCATGGAGCAGTTTGTGCGCGACGCCCGCATCAACATGATTTACGAGGGCACCAACACCATCCAGTCGCTGGACCTGCTGGGCCGCAAAATTCTGGGCAACCAGGGGGCGACGCTACGCAAGTTCGGCAAACTGATTGGCAAGTTGGCCAAAGAAGAAGCGGACAACGCCGGCATGAAAGAGTTCATCACTCCCGTGGCTACCCTGGGCGAGCAGATGACCCAGTTCACCATGGAGATCGGTATGAAAGGCATGCAAAACCCCGACGAGGTGGGCGCTGCAGCGGTGGACTACCTGCGCGTGGCCGGACACATGGTGTTTGGCTATTTCTGGGCCCGCATGGCGCAAGTCGCCCTGCGTCAAATTGCGGCGGGCAACGTTGATCCTTTCTACCAAGCCAAGCTGCAAACCGCACGCTTTTACTTTGCCAAGTTGTTCCCAGAGACTGCAACGCTGATGCAAACCGCGCGTGCTGGCAGCGCCGTGCTGATGGATACCGAAGCGGTGTTCGCTTAATTTGTTGGTTGCTTCCCTTTCTCAACCCTTTTTTCTCGGAGTTTGATATGCATAAGTACTTACTTGCCGCTGCCTTGACCGCTGTGGCTGCCCTGGCCCAAGCCCAAATGACGCCTCTGGGCCTGTGGAACAGCATCGACGATGCCACCAACAAGCCAAAAGCCGAGATTCGCATCAGCACCAACGCCAGCGGCGGGCTCTCCGGTGTTGTGGAAAGAGCCATCGATCCCAAGCCCGGCGCTGAGCCCAATTGCGACAAATGCACCGACGACCGCAAGGGCAAGCCCAAAGTGGGCATGGAAATCATCCGGGGCGGCAAAAAGGCCGATGGCAAAGATGTGTGGGAAGACGGCAAGATTCTGGACCCCGACAACGGCACCGACTACCGCCTGCGCCTCACGCCCATCGAAGGCGGCAAGAAACTGGAAGTGCGTGGCTACATCGGCACACCGCTGCTCGGTCGCACGCAAACCTGGGTTCGGGTCGAGTGAGCCTGCACGTATTTGACGCCGCGCTGCAACTGCAGCCCCAGGCTGAGGGCGTCTACCTAGGCGCCACCAGCCCGGCCTGGGCCAATATGGTCGGCCCCTTTGGGGGCATGACTGCGGCCACCGTGGTGCAGGCCATCGTCAGCCACGCGCAGTGTCTGGGCGAGCCGGTGTCGCTTACCGTGAACTACTTGGCCGCCATTGCCGACGGCGCGTTCACCTTGCAGTTGCGCATTGCGCGCACCAACCGGTCTACCCAGCACTGGGTGTTTGACATCCGGCAGACCGATGCCCAAGGGCAATCGCAGTGCGTGCTCACCGGCACTGCCATGACCGCCGCGCGCCGCGACACCTGGAGCGCCAACGACCTGACCATGCCAGAGGTGCCTGCGCCCCACACGCTGCCGGAAACGACGATTTCTCCCAGCGTAGTCTGGATTACACGCTATGAGATGCGCGGTATCGCCGGGGGCATGCCCCAGGTTTGGAACGGCTGCGAGAGCGCCTTGCCGCTGCACGAAGCCAGCCTGAGCCAGCTTTGGGTGCGGGACAAGGTCGGCCGGGCCTTGGATTTTGCCGCTTTGGCGGCCACCGCCGACATCTTTTTCCCCCGCGTCTGGCTGCGCCGCGCGCACTGGACACCCGCTGGCACCGTGTCCATGACGGTCTACTTTCATGCCAACAGCGCCCAACTCGCCCAGGTCGGCAGCGGCTACGTGCTGGCCCAGGCGCGCGGACAGATTTTTCACAACGGCTTTTTTGACCAGAGCGGCTGCCTGTGGAGCGAAGCCGGCGTGCCGCTGGCCACCACGCACCAGCTGGTGTACTTCAAAGAATAGTTTTCTGCCCCTCGGCTACCCCCAAAGAGACCCATACCATGCAAGACGTATTGATTGACAGCGCCGACGGCGTGATGACGCTGACCCTAAACCGCATCGAGAAGAAAAACTCCTTTACCCAGGCCATGTACGGCGCCTGCGCCGACGCCTTGTTGCAAGCTGCCGATGACGCCAGCTTGCACGCAGTGGTCATTCAGGGCCATGCCACGATTTTCAGCGCGGGCAACGACATTGGCGACTTTTTGACCCGGGGCGCCAGCAGCCAGGAGTCACAGGTGTTTCGCTTTTTGCGCGGCATTGTGGCGTTCCCGAAACCCTTGGTCGCGGCCGTCTGCGGCCCGGCCGTGGGCGTGGGCACCACCATGCTGTTCCATTGCGATCTGGTGTATGCGGGCGACAACGCGGCGTTTTCCATGCCCTTTGTCAACCTGGGCCTGTGCGCTGAAGCCGCGTCCAGCCTGCTCGCGCCGCGCCTGATGGGCTACCACCGCGCTGCTGAGGCCTTGCTGCTGGGCGAGCCCTTTATGGCCGAGACGGCGATGGAAATGGGCCTGGTCAACCGCATCGTGCCGCCCAGTGAGGCCAACCAATTGGCCCAAGCCCAGGCGCGCAAACTGGCGGCCAAGCCCTTGCCCTCGCTGATCGAGACCAAGCGTCTGATGAAGAAAGGCCAAATGGCGGAGGTGCTGGCGCAAATGGGCGAGGAGGGTGAAAGTTTTGGCCGCTTGCGGCAGGCGCCCCACGCCAAAGAAGCCTTTTCCGCCTTCCTGGAAAAGCGAAAGCCCGACTTCGCCAAGCTCTGATTGATTTTTAGCAAGCAAGCGCTTGTTAAAAATAGCGGCCTTTGGTATGGTGCGGCCATGCCCGCGCCATCAGCCGCTCTGTCCGAACCCCTGACCACGCCCACCGCACTGGTGCGGCCGCGGGGCCGCCCGCGCAAGACCTTGCTGGAGCGTGATGACGGCAACCGCCGCACCGCCTTGCTGGCCACCGCTGCCGCCTTGTTTCGCAGCCAGGGCTTTGCTGCCACCACCACCCGCGACATTGCTGCCGCCACCGGCATGCAAAGCGGCTCGCCCTTCTACCACTTCAAAAGCAAAGACGCTTTGCTGTTCGCCGTCATGCAAGAAGGCATGCGCGCGGCCCTGGCGCGCCAGCAGGCCACCTTGCAAACTTTGGCAGGGCAGCCCCCGCTGGCCCAGTTGCGCGGCCTGGTGCAAACCCACTTTGCAGTGCTGCTCGGACCTGACAGCGACTTTATTCCGGTCATGTTGTACGAGTCGCGCTCGCTGAACAAGGCGCAGCGCGCCGAACTCGCCTCCCTGCAAAGCCAGTACGAGGCGCTGTGGGTGCCGGTGCTCACCGCCTTGCACGCCAGCGGCGCCCTGCGCGCGCCCGTGGGCTTGGCGCGTTTGCTGATTTTGGGCGCGCTGAACTGGTCTGTGCAATGGTTTGACCCGCACAAAACTGCCAGCCTAAACGACCTGACCGACGCGGCGCTGGCGCTGTTTGTCGGCCAGGACAGTCCGACGCCTGCGGCGTAGGTTCTTTTCAAAAGGGATTTATGAGCTACGCCTCCATCTTCGCGCCCGGCCTGTTTGAAGGCAAAGTCATCATCGTCACCGGTGGCGGCTCGGGCATTGGCCGCTGTGTGGCGCATGAACTGGCTGCTCTGGGCGCACAAGTGGCGCTACTGGGGCGCAAGCTGGAAAAGCTGGAGCGGGTGGCCGATGAGATTAGCCAGGACGGCGCAGTTCACCCGGCCAGTGTGCATGTGTGCGACATCCGCCAGGAAGACGCGGTGCGAAGCACTGTGGCCGCCGTCGTGGCGCAGCACGGCCCCATTGACGGCCTGGTCAACAACGCCGGGGGTCAGTACATGACGCCCCTGGAGGCCATCAGCGCCAAGGGCTGGGAGGCGGTGGTGAACACCAACCTGACCGGCGGCTTTTTGATGGCGCGCGAGTGCTACACCCAGTCCATGGCCCAACACGGCGGCGCCATTGTCAACATCGTGGCCGATATGTGGGGCTCCATGCCCGGTATGGGC
>CAMDKE010000247.1 GCA_945901215.1 Comamonas sp. lk | reverse complement strand
TTTGACCACCAAGCCCCTGCGATGAAGGTGCTTGTGGTCAAAGTCTTTCAGTTCATCCAAGACAAAGTCTGTGCAGCACAGCGTAAAGGGCAGGCCAAACATCGCATCAAGAAGCCCCGCGTTGCGGAAGTCAATCCAGATGTTGGTGTCGCTGATGTAGACCTGTTGCGTCATGCGCTCTCTGGAAATCGGTCAAGCCGAGGGTCCAGTTCCCCGGTGCTGCACTGCAAAAATTCAGCGGCGCGCGAAGGGGTGAACAGGTTTTCCGCCAAGCCTCGGTAAACCAGAGATTCGAAGCGCCGGGGGTGTTCGCAGGCCAGCGTTTCGGGTTCTTGTGTACGCCAGCCCTTTTTGCTGAACTCGACCATGGCATGGGTGTAGCCGGCATCGGTTAGCAAGCTCAGGTCTTTCAAGCGACGCAAGGCCACTTGCATGGAGACGCCGTAACGCAGTTTGGCGTTCAGCAGCTCTGCGGCGAAAACGCGCGAGCGCTGATGGCTGCCGAAGTCTTGCAGCACCCGGCTCTTCGGATAAAGAAACGCGCCGGCAAACCGATGGCAGCAGGCCTCTTTTTCTTTTTCCTCCATGTCGCCAGGCAAGGCCATGACCCAATGCCCCAGCTCATGCGCAGCAGTGAAACGAACGCGCTCACCCGGACGCTGGCGATTCAGGCCAATCAACACGTGCTGGTTGTCGTGCGTGGCGGCGCAGGCACCATCAAAATCGTCCGGCCCGTCCAGCAGGCAGACCTTGATACCGTGTTCTTCCAGTAACTCGGCCAAATTGGCAATGGCGTCATTGCCAATTTGCAGCTTATCCCGCAGTTGCTGTGCGGCTAGTTCAGCGTCGTCTGCGCTTGCAACAGGCAGCGACTGGGTCGGCAAGACGTCAACCATGCTTTCGGCTTCAAAGCAGCGTTCCAGCGCTTCATAACGCTCTAGGTGATCCCGCATTTTTTCGCGTACAGAAGCCTGCCGCGTTTGGGACATTTTGGACAGTTTGCGAAATTCGAGCGGTGCCAGTTCGATGGCGTCTGAGCGAAAGAAGTATTCGGGTTTGACGTTCAGTGCCTTGGCCAACTGAAGAATTCGGGTTGAATTCGGCTTCGACAAGCCCTTTTCAAACTTACTTAACCCCTGTTTGCTGATGTCGCCCAGGCTGGCCGCGAGGGCCTCCATGCTCAAGCCCCGTAGCAGCCGTGCCCGGTGGATTCGGTTATGAATCATGACTTTTCCTTGGTTGACGAATCGTATATTTTATTATTGTTTGTCAACCATTTTACTGATGTAGCTTCGGCTATTGCGACCACGGCCCATGGCTTTTCGGCTGGGCCAAAGAAAAACCCCCGAGCAGCTCGGCGCGCAAGCGCTTTGCCGAAGGGGGCCATGTAGGCGCAGCTTAAGCCTTCTGAACCGCCGCCCTTGCCGCAAACTCCGCCCGCAGCGCCCGCAGCTTCTCCCGCGGGTCTTCTTTGGCGGTGGCTTTGTCCAGCGCCATCTCGGCAATAAAGCGGCTGGGTAGGGCTGCCACCAGTTCGCGGCCTTTTTTGCGTCGTTTGGTCCAGCTCACCGCCAGGCTGCGCTGGGCGCGGGTGATGCCCACGTCCATCAAGCGGCGTTCTTCTTGCAGATGGGCTTCGGCCGCCTCTTGGGCACTGGCGGTGGTGGACGATGTCGGGGTCGGCGCGTCGGCGTCAGCCGCCTGTTCGTGCAGTTTGAAGGGCAGCATGCCTTCGGTCACGCCGGTCAGCATCACGTGCGGCCACTCCAGGTCCTTGGCGAAGTGCAAGACGCCACGACCAATCCCGGGCTTATTTTGAAAGCGGTACAAAAGCCCGACTACGCCCCGGCTGGACAGCGGCGACACCACCGGGCTCGATGGGTCTACGGCGGGCTTGTTGGGGATGTTGCGGGGCTAGCGTTCATTCATGGCCCCGCCAAAGGCTTTGTAGACTGGTTTGGCCAGGTACTTCAGCACCGAGCGGCGCCCGGTTTTGATATCGACGCTGGCGGTCATGCCCGGCTTTAGCACCACGGCGGCCAGTAAGGGGTTGGGGTGGTTGCGGGCTTTTTCGGCATCGAGCTTGACCTGCGCGCGGTAGTAGGTGGTGCTTTGGCCGTTGGCGCCTTGCTCCACCAGCGTGTCCGAGCTTAGGTACACCAAAGTGCCTTCCAGGCTACCGTAGACCGAATAGTCAAAGGCGTCGAGCTTGACCGTCACCGGCAGACCCAGCTGCAGCTGCCCGATGTCCACCGGGTTGATCTTTACCTCAATGACCATGCCGCCCTCGGTGGGCGATATCTGCATCATCTCGTCACCGGCGCGCAGCACGCCGCCTATGGTGGTTACCTTGAGGTACTTCACCACACCGGCAATGGGCGCGGTCAGCACCGTGTGGCCCAGCACGCTTTTGCGCTCGTCGAGCTTGTAGCTATTGGAGGCCAGGTCTTCGGCCAGCTTACTGGCCTCGGCGCGGGCGTCTTGCAGGTATTTGTTGCGTGTGGCGTTGATCTTGCCCTCGATGTCCACCGCCTGGCGCTTGGCACGCATCACCTCCAGGCGGCTGGTGTCGCCGTTTTTGAGCAAGGCCTCGTTCATGCGCAGCTCTTCATTCGCCATATCCAGTGCCTGTTGCAGGCTGGCAAGTTCCTGGTCCAGGCTGCGCTTGCGCTGCGCGTACAAGGCTTGCTGCACCGCCACGATCTTGGGGTGGGCCCGCAGCCAGGGGCCAAACTCGGGCGCGCGGTCCAGTGCCTCGGCCTGGGTGCGTGCCAGTGCAGTGGCCAGCGCTGCCTCTTTGGCCCGGCTCTCGTCAAAGCCGGCTACCGAGCGCTCGCGCTCCATCACCGCAAGCTCTTGGCCGGCTTTGACGCTTTGGCCTTCTTCGACCAGCAGCTTCTCCAGTACGCCGCCATCGGCCGACTGGATCACCTGGGTGCGTGCAGTGGGAATGAACTGGCCCTGGGCGCGCACGGTCTGCTCGATCTCAAACCAGGCCGCCCATAGCACAAAGGCCACCAGTGCGGCCAATAGCAGCGCGGTCATGGACGCAAAGCCGCGCTGCTGCGCGGGCTGCTGGCTGGCTTGCTGCCCTGCTTGCGGGGCCGGTGGCGTCTGCAGCTTTTGCAGCACCTGCGCCTTGGGGCCATCCATCACCACTTGCTGGTTGGCCACCACAATCAGGCGGTCCACCAGGTCAAACATCTCGGCCTTGTGCGTCACCAGCACCAGCGTGTCGGCCGGGCCGATGGCGGCCTTGAGCGCCTGCGCCACCTGCTGCTCCAGGCCCCGGTCCATTGAGGCGGTGGGCTCATCGAGCAGCCAGATGCGCGGCTGGCGCAAAAATGCCCGTGTCAGGTTCACCAGCTGGCGCTGCCCGCCTGAGAGGCCGGTGCCGCCTTCAAAGATCTCTTGCTGCAAGCCCTTGGGATGGTTGGTAATCACCGTTTGCAGCAGGCCCGTGTCACGCGCGGCCTGCATGATCGCGTCGTCGCCCGGGTCTAGCTGGCCCAGAATCAGGTTGTCGCGCAAGCTGCCGGCAAACAGACGCCCGTCTTGCTGCACGTAGCCCATGTGCTCGGCCAAGAGCGGCTTAGACAAGTGGGCAATGTCCACGTCGTCAAGCAAGATGCGCCCCTCTTGCGGCTTGTACATGCCCGAGAGCAGGCGCAGCAGCGTGGTTTTGCCCGCACCAATGGGGCCGAGTACACCGATTTTTTCTCCCGGGCGAATCACCAGGGCGGGCACTGCCAGCGCCTTTTTGCCGCCATAGTGGGTCACCACCCCCTCAAACCGGTACGCGCCCTTGAGTTGGGCCAGAACAATGGGCGTCTCTTGCCCGTGGTGGTCGTCTTGCAGAGCCCACAGGCGGTCTAGCCCTTGCAGCGCCGCCTTGGCGTGGGCCCATTGCACCAGCTGGCCGGGAATCATCGACACAGGCGACAACACCCGCCCCGACAAGATGGAGCAGGCAATCAGGCTGCCCAGCGTGAGCTCACCGCGGCTCACCAGCAAGGCCCCGGCGGCCACCATCAAAGTGTAGGACACCTGTTGCAGGGCGCTGGCCAGGTGCTGGGAATGCTCGCTGACGTTGCGCATCTGCAAGTCGCTGTCGCGTGCGTCGTCGGTGGTCTTCATCCAGCGCGACAGCATGCGCCAGCCGCCCTGGCCGGACTTGATGCTCTCTGCGCCCTCAATGGTCTCCACCAGCAGGCCGGTTTTTTTGTTGCTCGCCGTGTTGGACTTGGCTGCCAGGGCGTCGACTTGCTTGCGGTAGTACATGCCCACGCCCA
>CAMDKE010000246.1 GCA_945901215.1 Comamonas sp. lk | reverse complement strand
CGATGAAAGATTATGAGCAGGTCTCTGCGCTTACAGACAATCAATTTACAAAAAACTTGTATTTGGATGAGACAAACACGATTGGCGTCAATGTCTACACTTGGGCAGACTCGGCTGATAACGGTGTGCTCGTAGACGGATCGGTGATGTTTCCCTTATTCAATAATGCCTTGTACCCATCCGCAATGGCCTCAGAGTTGTCGGCGAGTGGTTGTCATGTTGGTCAAGGCGGTGGAGGTCCCCACTGCCATTCGGACGGTTACCAAGCAGGGCAGGGCCTGACCCTATACAACGACGCAGACTACGAGGGCAAAACCCATCCCCCCCTCATCGGCTTTGGCTATGACGGGATAGCACTTTTTGGCCGGTACCGCAGCACTGATACGGGCTTATTGGGTTTTTCTACGTCTTTGGGTGATTACGGTGCGCATAACCATGACCTCATTGGCTACCACTACCATGCACATACCCTCACTGATTTTGTTGCCTACCCAGCTCCCACGCGCAATGCAACAATCGTTGCAGACCTCCGCGTCTTAATGAAGGGTGCTTACATTGGAAAAACCAGCAGCATTCCCTACTTTAGGGCCAACACCGGCTTTGCTAACAATAAGTACCTGGGCGGAAGGTAGGGTTAGCACGGCCGATGAGTGCCTAGATTTAGATTGACTATGCTCTACAAGGCGGCTGCACTCCTTGCAGCCGCCTTCCTGTGCATCCAGCCGCATCCCGCGCTGGCCCAAACCCAGCCCCTAGCCCATTACAACGCCGTAGAGCTGGCACGCGAATCCCCTACCAAGGTCCAATTTGCCTTCGCCCTGAACCTGCCCCAGGTATTGCACCAAGCGCTGGCACCGCAGCTGGCCTACCCCGCTTTCCTGCAACGCTACGCCGACTTGTCCGACCTGGCGCTCGATAAAGAAATTGCTAAGGCGGGCGTCGCCCTGAGCGCCCAGGCCTATTTCACCCTGCCCTCGGGCGCCAAGGCCCACATCAAGCAGTGGCAGTTACCCGACGCGCAGGCGCTGCGCGACTCTTTTAAAGCCAGCCTGATGCTGCTCAATATGCCGCCCAGCCCGGCCTCCCACCTCGACCCGGTTCGCGTGCTGGCCCAGGTGCAGGCCAAAACGCCCATTAGCCGGGTGCAATTGCAGCTGCCCCCGGCCCTGTACCCCATTGTGGTGAGTCTGCCCAATGACAAATTCTGGCTCACCGAACAGATTCCTATGGCCATTGTGGAGCTGCCTTAAGCCAACCCGCCAGTGGTGTCACACTCGCCACCTTTGAATATTGCTACAGCGGCGCAGCCGCTGTTTCTTCATGAACGCTCCTACCCTCACGTCTGCTGCCCCCTCTTACCTCATCGGCGTTGACACCGGCGGCACTTATACCGACGCCGCCATCATCGAAGCCCTTGGCCACAAGGTGGTGGCCTCGGCCAAGTCGATCACCACCAAGGGCGATCTGGCCATTGGCGTGACCGGCGCCATCACCGACGCCATTGCCAAACTGCCCCAGGGTCTGGCGGCCAAGGACATTGCCTTGGTCTCGGTATCCACCACACTGGCAACCAATGCCGTGGTCGAAGGCCACGGCAGCGCCGTGGGCGTGGTGCTGATCGGGTTCGATGCCGCCATGGTGGAGCGCACCGGCATTGCCAAAGCATTCCCCGGCATTCCGATTGCTGTCATCGACGGCGGCCACGACCACAACGGTGACGCCCGCATGGCGCTGGACGTGGACGCGCTGGGTGCGGCTCTGGTGGACATGGCGCCCAAGGTGGATGCGTTTGCCGTGGCGTCGGCCTTTGCAGTGCGCAACGCCTCGCACGAGCTGCAAGCGCGTGCGCTGATCGTAGAGGCCACGGGCAAGCCGGTGACGCTGTCGACCGAGCTGTCGTCCTCGCTGGACGCGCCCCGGCGGGCGCTCACCGCCACGCTGAATGCCCGCCTGATCGCCCGTGTTTCGGGCCTGATCGACGCCGTAGGCCGCGCGATGGCGCAGCTTGGCGTAAATTGCCCGCTGATGATCGTCAAAGGCGACGGCAGCCTGGCGCTGGCACACAGCGTGGCCACGCGACCCATCGAGACGGTGCTCTCCGGCCCGGCGGCCAGTCTGGTGGGTGCGCGGTGGCTCTCCGGCCTGCAGAGTTTCATCATGTCTGATATGGGTGGCACCACCACCGATTTGGGCGTGCTGATCGACGGGCGGCCCAAGGTGAATGAGGAAGGCGCCGAAGTGGGCGGTTGGCGCACCATGGTGCGTGCCATTGACGTGCGCACCATCGGCCTGGGCGGCGACAGCGAAGTGGTGCTGGGCGCGGCGGGCAAGCTCACCATCAACCCCCAGCGCATCGTGCCCGTCTCGCTGCTGGGCCAGCGCTATCCGCAGGTGCAGGCGATGTTGGAGTCTGATTTGGCCGATGTGGACGGCGGCAGCGCCATGCACGGGCGGTTTGTGCTGCTGCCCTTCGGCGCCCGGTCGGGTGCCGTCTCCGAATCAAGCGCCCGGTCGGGCGCCGCCTCCGAATCCGGCGCGCGAGCTGGCGCTGCGACGGCAGAACTGCCCCCGCGCGAGGCCGAGGTTTTTCGCCTGGTCACGGAGACGCCGCAACCCCTGCGCAAACTCGCTCCCTCGCAGCACGCGCAGCGCGCCATTGCCGCTTTGCAAAAAAAGGGGCTGATCCAGGTGTCTGGTTTCACGCCCTCGGACGCCGCCCATGTGCTCGATTTGCAGGCCAACTGGTCCAAACCCGCTGCCGTGGTGGCTGCGCAACTGGGCTGCCGCCTGCGCGAGATGAAATTCCCCACGCCCCAGCGCACACAGGCCTACGCCCAACTGGTTTGGAGCGAAACCGTGCGCCTGACGGCCAAGGCTATTTTGGACACCGCCTGCGGTTTTACCCTGCCCGAGGACAAGCTGGTGCAAGCCGTTTGCAACGGCACGCCGCGCGTAGGCCTGGCCGAAGTCGGTCTGCGCCCCAGCGTGCCGGTGGTGGCGGTGGGCGGGCCGGTGAAGGTGTACTACGGCGAAGTGGGCAAGCGCCTGGGCTGTGAGGTGGTGTTCCCACCCTTTTGCGACGTGGCCAATGCCGTGGGCGCGGCCACTGGGGTGGTGGCGCATGCGGTGCGGGTGGAGGTGCATGGCGACGGCAGCGGCGTGTTTCGCCTGCATTCCACCGTGGGCAGCCAGCAATTCAGCAACGCTGCGCTGGCGCTGGAGGCGGCTACGGAGTTGGCCCGCCAAAGCGCCCTGGACGCGGTGCGCGCCATGGGCGCGGCCGACCCGCAGGTGCAAATCCAGGTCAGCAAGAGCTATTTTCCCAACGCGGTGGACGACCGCGGCCTGATGGAAGCCGTGGTGTTGGCCGAGGGCATGGGGCGGCCTTGACCCGCCCGCAGGGCGGTACTAAGATGTACATGTACATCCACCGGGAAATTTTTTATGGCACAGACCAAATTGTTTAAAAACGGCAATTCGCAGGCTGTTCGCATCCCAGCGGAGCTGGCGTACGGTGCCTGGGATATGGATTTGGTGATCGAGCGCGAAGGCGACGAGTTGCGCATCCGCCCGGCCCAGCGGCGCATGGGCGACGTGCTGGCCACGCTTGCCCGGTTTTCCCCCGACTTTATGGCCCAGGGGCGCGCACAGGACACCGAAGAGGAGCGCGATGCGCTATGAACCCGAAGTTCATGCTCGACACCAACATCTGTATTTACTTGATGAAGCAACAGCCGCCCCAGGTGCGTGCGCGCTTTGATGCGTGTTTTGTGGGTGAGGTGGTGATCTCGGCCATCACGCTGGCCGAGCTGGAGTTTGGCATCGCCTGCTCGGCGCCTGCCGCACAGGTGGGCAACCGCTTGGCATTGGACAGCTTGTTAGAGGACATTTTGGTAGCGCCCTTTGAGGCCAAAGCCGCTCGTGCCTATGGTCCCATTCGTGCAGCGTTCAAAGACCGCAGCCGCGACGCACTGGACAAGCTGATTGCATCGCACGCCCTGGCCATGCAGGTCACCCTAGTGACCAACAACGAGGCCGACTTTGCCCATTACCCGGCCCTGCGTTTGGAGAACTGGGTCGAAAGCCACTGAGGCAATGGCGCCGTGCGCACCGAATTGGGGCGCCAAACGGTTGCCGTGTGGCCTGCCTCTTGCTTGAGCGAAGGCAGCCGCCAGGCATTCAGGCCTTGGTGCCCTCTGCCCGATTGCTGCTGCGTCAGCGCCCACCGCCTTTGCCAACGACTGCATAACTTGTCACCATGTCCATCCACGTAGCCCTGCACCACGTCACCCATTACACCTACGACCGCCCGGTGCAGCTCGGGCCGCAGGTGGTTCGCCTGCGCCCGGCGCCGCATGCGCGCAGCCGCATCCTGTCGTA
>CAMDKE010000245.1 GCA_945901215.1 Comamonas sp. lk | reverse complement strand
CAAATGTGGACTTCGCTCCCCCTTTCCGCCCCGGTGGGGGTGGAAAGGGGGTTGGGGGGATAGGGGGGGACAAAGGGATGCAGGCACCACCCCGCAGCGCGCCAACGGGCATCGAATTTGCTTAGAAACTAGTTACATTCCAAGTTGGAACGCGGGCATGTAGTGCGCCGAAGAACAAATACAGGAGACACCACTTGATGCAGGCGAGTTCACGCAAGCGCTATTGGCTCGCAGCATCTTGCATGTTGTTTGGAGCCCTTGCGCAAGCCGCAGTCACGACCGTTGCAGTGCTGGGGCTGGACGACGACCCGCGCTATGCGCAGCGTCGAATAGAGCACCACTACGCCGGTCACCCGAGCGGGCGCGCGCTCGACGGGGCACGATTGGCGGTGCAAGAAGCCGAACCTGAATTGCAATCCATGGGCCAGCAACTCACCGTGAAGTCTTACCAGGCTGCCAATGCCGCAGACCTTGGCCGTGTTCTGGCGCAGTTGCGCAGTGCCAAGGTGCAATACATTTTGCTGGACCTGCCCGATGAGCCCATGGCTGCTGCGGTAAAGGCGCTCCAAGATGCCCGTGATCCGGCCTTGTTGTTCAATGTGTCTTCTGCACACGACGCCCTGCGTGGCGCCCAGTGTGAGACCAACCTGCTACACACCTACCCCAGCCAAAGCATGCAGTTTGATGCGCTGGTGCAGTACCTGGCGGCGCGCTCTTGGAGCCAGGCGCTGCTACTGGTGGGTCCGAAACCTGATGATCAGAAGCTGCAGTCGGCGTTTGCGCGTTCGGCAAAACGGTACGGCCTGAAGATCAATAAGACGCAGCCGTTCAAGCTCTCCGGCGACCCGCGTGAGCGTGACCTTGCCAATGTGCGCCTGCTCACCAACGACCGAAGCCATGATGTGGTGGTGGTGCTCGACAGCGATGGCGAATTTGCCCGTGGCGTACCCTTTAATACGCAGTTGCCGCGCCCGGTGGTGGGCTCCAGCGGCTTGACGCCCATGGCCTGGCACCCGCGGTGGGAGCTCAATGGCGGACCGCAGGTCTCGCGGCGCTTCCAACGCCTGGCGCAACGCCCCATGGAGGCCCAAGACTGGGCGGCCTGGGCTGCCGTGAAGGCCTTGGTGAGCGTGTTGTCTGACAAGCCCAAAGCCAGCGTGCTCCAGCAGACACAGGCCTTGCGCAGTGGCCAGGTGTTCTTGGACGGTTTTAAGGGGCCGCGCCTGTCGTTTCGACCCTGGGATGGTCAGCTGCGCCAACCGGTGTTTCTGGGTTCGGCCGACGGCGTGGCCAGCGTGGCACCTTTTGAGGGTGTGATGCATCCGGTCGATGTGCTTGACACCCTGGGTTTTGATGAAAAGGAAAGCACATGTCGCAAACGCCTGTAATGCTGCACCTGGCACGCGCGCTGCGCGCTGTCGTCGGGCGTGAACTGATGAAGTTTTTGCGCCAGCCCTCCCGCCTGGCTTCTTCGCTGGTGCGCCCCTTGCTGTGGTTTGTGGTTTTTTCGGCCGGGTTTCACAATGTGTTTGGCGTGGCCATCATCCCGCCCTATGAGACCTACGTGGAATACAAGGTGTACATGGTGCCCGGCCTCTTGGGCATGATTGCGCTCTTTAACGGCATGCAAAGCTCGCTGTCCATGGTCTATGACCGTGAGATGGGCGTGATGCGCCTTCTGCTGACTGCGCCGCTGCCACGCGGCTGGCTGCTGGCGTTCAAGCTGCTGGCAGCCACCACGCTGTCGATGCTGCAAATGCTCGTTTTCCTGCTGATCGCCATGCTGTTTGGCGTGGAGGCCGACGCCAACTGGCTGTTGGCCTTGCCCGTGATGGCGGCAGGCGCCACCATGCTGGCCGCACTCGGGTTGATGCTGTCGGTCTATATCCGCCAGCTCGAAAATTTCGCCGGCACCATGAACTTCGTTATCTTTCCCATGTTTTTCATCAGTACCGCCCTGTATCCGCTGTGGAAGCTGGAGGAGTCCGGCGCCTGGTGGCTGGTGGAACTGGCCCAGGCGAACCCTTTTACCCACACGGTCGAAGCGATTCGATTCGCCATGCAGGGCCAGCTCAACGCGCTGTCTTTGGCAGTGGTGTTTTTAGGTGGGCTGGTGTTCTTTGGCTTGGCCTTGCGCGGCTACGACCCACAGCGTGGCTGGATTCGCTCAAAGGCGGCGCCGGGAGCTGCTTGAAAACCTACCGGTCTCACGGCCTTACCCGTGGTCGCCCTGAGAGTCCTGCCGTGCTACAGGCCGAGGGTCTCGGGCCGGGAACTGCTATCGGTGTTGATCAGCGAGTTTGGATGGAAAGAAACTTCAAGTAAGCCACCAGCTCCCAAATTTGCTCCGGAGTCAGTGACTTGCCCCAAGGCGGCATCACATCAACACCGCGCCGGCCTTCTGCGATCGTGCGAAACGCGTAATTTTGATCAAATCCTGGGTAGTTTTTAAACGGAGTGGATTTTCCACCCATGCCTTCCGACCCATGGCAATAGGCCGCACAATTGCCGTTGAACCTCTTTTTCCCATCTTGTATTCGGGCCGGGTCAGTGAGGTCAAACGGTGGTGAGTTTGGCGATGCACCCTCTTGGGCTTTGGTTGCGGACTCTTGCGCAAATGCATTGGTGACTTGAAAGGCAAGCAGGCAGGAAACGATCCATGCACACACCACGGGATTCAAAAAATATCGCATCGGCATGCTTTCCAAAAAACGGATAAAAAAAAGGGCAGGCCTCTTGTGGAAGCCTGCCCGTCAACCAACAACATTAATCCAGTGCAAACACAAGCAAGGTAGCACCGCCAGGGAGTTCACGGATCTGCGGGAATGCACCGGTCAAGAATCCTGGAGCATGCGAGCCCAAACCGGTCGGAATGGCAATGTATTGTTTGCCCTTAACCGAGTAGCTGATCGGGCCGCCACGCGCGCCAGAGCCCGCATTGAAGGTCCACAACTCTTTGCCGTTCTTGGCATCAAAGGCGTACAACTTACCCCGCATGTCGCCCGTGAAAACCAGTCCACCACCGGTGGCCAAGACATGGCTCAATGGCGGCATTTCAAATCGCACTTTCCAGGATTGTTTACCTGTCAAAGGATCAAAGGCACCCAACCAACCGTCCGAAATTTTCCCTGGTGGGTTGGTCAGGGTGATCTCAGACAAGCCGAGTGACAAACCGGCGATAGGTACATCCTTACCTTGCAAGGCGCTGGTCACGGTATTGCACACCTCCATGCCTTGGGTGTACCAAAGCTTGGTTTCCGGGTTATACGCACCCGCATTCCAGCTGCGTGCACCTAACAAGTTGGGGCAATGGAGCTTTTGAATGCCCGCCTCGGGGTAAACCGGATCGATAGGCAAGCCCGTCTTTGGATCAACCCCTTTGGTCCAGTTCATGTTTTCCGCGTATTGCCACGCATTTTTCATGGCGCCATTGTCTTTGTCCATCACATAGACAAAGCCGTTCTTGTTCAAGTGAACCAGGGTGGCTTTGCCGCTGCTATCCGGTACCAACAAGGCTTCATAAGCCGAATCGAAGTCCCATGTGTCCTTGGGCACTTCCTGGCGGTGCCATTTGATTGCCCCGTCTTTCGGATTCAAAGCCAGTAAGGTGGCTGTGTAGAGGTTGTCACCATCGCGGTCGGCGTGGTTAAAGTCGGGCGCAGCATTGCTGGTTCCGATATAGATGGTGTCCGTCGTTGGGTCGTAAGTGCCCGGCAGCCAGGCCGAACCACCGCCGCGCTGCCGGCTGTCGCCGGGCCAGCTTTTCTGATCGTCCCGGGGAACTTCAAACGTCCACTCCCGCTTTCCGGTATCTGCATTGACTGCAAATATTTTTCCAACGATCGGTTGGTCGCCACCCGTGGTGCCACCGAACAAGATATTGCCTGCAAGTTGGGGTGGCGATGAAAACAATGCACCGTACTCGTCCTTTAAATTGGTCAGCTGGGTCGACCACAGTTCTTTACCGCTCTTTTGGTCCAAAGCGATAAAGCGTCCGTCCAGCGACCCCACGAATACCTTTCCCCGCCCCACGGTGACACCACGGCTGGCTGAGCCGTAGAACACTTCTTTCACAATCGGGTCAAGCTTTGGGGTGTGTCTCCAAAGGACTTTGCCATTGGTGGCATCCAGAGCAAAGACGTTGTTGTCTGGGCCAATCGTGTACATCACGCCATCAATCACGATGGGCGTTGCTTGCAGACCCTGGGTTACTGTTCCGGGCTGGTGAATCCAAGACACATGCAGCTTGGCCACATTGGTTGTGTTGATTTGCTTCAGGGGACTGAAGCGCCAGGCGTTGTAACTGCGGTGGTATTGCGGCCAATTGTTGGGGTCGTCATACCCAGGGCCACTGCCGGCGTGGCTGGCCTGCAGACCCGTCAGCACCAAAGCGGCTGCACACACC
>CAMDKE010000244.1 GCA_945901215.1 Comamonas sp. lk | reverse complement strand
CCTACGTCGCACAAGAACCCAGCCTGGACGCGCAGTCCACAGTGTTTGAGTCGGTCAGCGTCGGCTTGCAGCGCGTGCGCCACCTGATTGAAGAATATTGCCAGGGCCACGGCGACTTGGACGCCATGCAGAGCGAAATTGAGGCGCTGGACGGCTGGAACTGGGAACAGCGCGTATCTGAGACTCTGCACCGCCTGCACCTGGACGCCGACGCGATTGTCAGCACACTCTCAGGCGGCACCAAAAAGCGCGTTGCCCTGGCGCAGGCGCTTGTGGCACAACCGGACGTGCTGCTGCTCGACGAACCCACCAACCACCTCGATCTGGACTCGATCGAGTGGCTTGAGGGCCTGCTGATCGACTTCAAAGGCAGCATCATCACCATCACCCATGACCGCTCGTTTTTGGACAATGTGGCCACCCGCATTGTGGAGCTCGACCGGGGCAAGCTGCTGTCTTACCCCGGCAACTTTGCGGCCTACTTGCTGCAAAAAGAAGAACAGCTGGCCCAAGAAGCGGTGATCAACGCCCGCGCTGACAAGCTGCTGGCGCAAGAAGAGGTGTGGATACGCAAAGGCGTGGAAGCCCGCCGCACCCGCGCCACCGCGCGCATCGTGCGCCTGGACAATCTGCGCGCCAGCCGCGAAGCCCGCCGCGAGGTGGTGGGCAGCGTGAATATGGACGTCAACAGCGGCGCCTCCAGCGGCAAGCTGGTGGCCGAACTCACCCACGTGTCCAAGAGCTTTGGCGACAAGGTGATCGTGCGTGATTTCTCAGCCACCATTCTGCGCGGCGACAAAATTGGACTTTTGGGGCCCAACGGCGCAGGCAAAACCACTCTGCTCAAGCTGATTTTGGGCGAGCACAAACCAGACCCAGCGCCAAAGAATGCCCCAGCGCCAGAACCTGGTCACAGCCCCTGGGGCACGGTGCGCCAGGGCGCCAATATTTCGGTGGCTTACTTTGACCAAATGCGCAACGCGCTGGACATGGACGCCACGCTGGAAGACTTCATCAGTCCGGGCAGCGAGTGGATCGAGATCGGCAACCGCCGCCAGCACGTCAAGAGCTACCTGGGCGACTTTTTGTTCTCTCCTGCGCGGGCCAATTCGCCGGTACGTTCCTTGAGCGGTGGCGAGCGCAACCGCCTGCTGCTGGCGCGCCTGTTTGCCCGCCCGGCCAACGTGCTGGTGCTCGACGAGCCCACCAACGACCTTGACATCGACACCCTGGAACTGCTCGAAGACCTGCTGCAAAGCTACGACGGCACGGTGTTTTTGGTCAGCCACGACCGCACCTTCCTGGACAACGTGGTTACCAGCACCATCGCCTTTGAGGGCGATGCCCATTGGCGGGAGTTTGAAGGCGGCGTAACCGACTGGCTGACCCAAAGCAAGCGCGCCAACGAGATTGCGCAGGCCAAGGGCCAAAAAGGCGCTTCGACGTTTAACTACGGGCGCGACCAGGCTGCAAAACCCAGCGCCGCCGCAGTGGCCGTGCCGACCGCGCCAGTGGCCTCTGCGCCAGCCAACAAAACGCGCAAACTCAGCTTCAAAGAGCAGCGCGAACTCGACGCCTTGCCCGAACAAATCGCCGCGCTGGAGGCCGAACAGAGCGAGATCAACGCCTTGCTGGCCGACGGCACCCTTTACGCCCGCGACAACCCGCGCGCCCTGCAACTGGCCAGCCGCAATGCCGCGATCGACGCCGCATTGCTTACCGCGCTGGAGCGCTGGGAACTGCTGGGCGGCTGAACTGGAGCTGCATAGCTACGGCGCCACCAGCGCCAGCGTGGGAAAGTAGCTGCGGTAGCGCGCCGTGTCGCGGGTGAGCAGTTGCAACTGCGCCACCAGCGCGTGCGCACCAATATAAAAGTCGGGCATGGGTGAGGTTTTCAGGCCCGCAGACTGGCGGTAGACCTTGAAGGCCTGACCGGCCAAGAATGCAGCGTCCCAAGGCAAGGCGGCTTTGACCAGGGGCAGGCCTGCCAACGCCGCTTCTAGATCCGCAGCCCGCTCAAACCGAGGGCTGATCTCGGCCAATATGAGCGGATTAATCACCAAAGGCCCCAAAGCAGCGCAGCGCTCCAGTTGGACAAGTGAGCAGTCGGCCCAAATAGCATCATTGGCCAGTACATCGATCAGCACGCAGCTGTCTACCAAGGTGCCGCGTGGCATGGCACCGACTAGATACCGTGGGTCGGGCTCGCGGGCTTTGGGGAAGACCGGTGTGGATTGCCGGGCCATTTAGCCACGCAAAAAAGCCATGAACTCGTCGGTGCCCATTCCTTTGAACTGGGAGGCGTTGGCGCTGCCGCGCACCCGCTCAAAGGCGCTGCGTGCGCTGGTGGCCGGGGCGACCACGGCGCGGATGACAACGTCACCGTTGTCCCGCACCTCAAACTCAACCTCGCTGTGCGGGTGCAAGCCCGCTTGCTCGCGCACCGACTGCGGGATAGTGACCTGACCCTTGCTGGTAATTTTCATGGCAATCCTTACTGCGTGAAGTAAGAATCTTACCCAACAACCCCTGTGGAGTGCAAGTGCGCAAGCGCTGTATCGTCTAGTCCCAGTTCGCGCAGCACCTCATCGGTGTGCTCGCCCAGTGCAGGTGGTGCGCGGCGCAGTACCGGGGGCGTGTCCATGAGGCGTAACGGGCTAGCCACGGAAGCGATCGACGCCACACCAGTTTGCGCTGCGGCGACAGGCGACAAGGGCTGCTGCACTAGCAGCTGGCGGGCCCTCACTTGCTCATCATCAAAGGCCTGGGCCACGGTGTTGATGGGGCCACAGGGAACGGCGCGGTGCTCCAGTAGCGCGATCCACTCGGCGGTGGTGTATTTGCGGGTTTCGGCCTCTATCAGGGGTACCAACGCGTTACGGTGGCGCACACGGTCGGTGTTGGTGGCAAAGCGCGCGTCGCGTGCCCATTGCGGCTGCCCCGCAGCCTCGGAAAAGCGCGCAAACTGGCCGTCGTTGCCCACGGCCAGCAGCATGGCGCCATCGGCGGTGGGCAGGTCCTGGTAGGGCACTAGGCTGGGGTGGGTATTGCCCTGGCGCATGGGGCTGGCACCGGTGTTCAAAAAACCAGCGGCTTGGTTGGCCAAAATGGCCATCCCCACGTCGAGCAAGCTCATATCAATATGCTGCCCCAGGCCCGTTCGGTGACGCACTTCAACGGCGGCCAAAATGGCGCTGCAGGCGTATACACCAGCAAACAAATCGGTCAAGGCCACGCCCACGCGCTGAGGCGTACCGCCAGGTGTCCCCTCGGGCTTACCGGTGATGCTCATCATGCCGCTCATGGCCTGGACCATCAGGTCATATCCCGCACGTTCGGCATACGGCCCGTTTTGGCCAAAGCCGGTGACCGAGCAGTAGATCAAACGCGGGTTGAGGGCGTGCAGGCTGGCGTAATCCAGCCCGTAGTGCGCCAAGCCGCCGACTTTGAAGTTCTCCACCAAAATATCGCTGCCCTGGGCCATCTGACGGATCAGCGCCTGGCCATCGGGTTTGGCGATGTCGATGGCAATCGAGCGCTTGTTGCGGTTACACGCGGTGAAGTAAGTGGCGTGCCCAGTGTCATCGCCGTTAGCGTCTTGCAAAAAGGGCGGCCCCCAGTGGCGCGTGTCATCACCGGCCACGGGCCGCTCCACCTTGACCACATCGGCCCCCAGGTCAGCCAGCATTTGGGTACACCAAGGGCCAGCCAGCACGCGGGAAAGGTCGAGCACTTTGAGATGGGGCAAGGCGGAGGGAACGGGGGTCATGGTGCGTGTCCAGAGTTAAAGGTTGCCCCGCTCGGCCAATGCGGGGCTGTTGAATCCGAAAATACTTGCATTTCGGGCCTAAACAAATCAATAGCTGACGCATCGATTATGAGATTTTCTCCCGTCGCGCTCCCAAAATACTTGCATTAATGCTTTGCGTCGGTCTCAAACATCAAAGCTGAACGAGATTCCTCCCCACCGTTGACTCCTATTCGTCAGTTGTGCACGGCTGAACACCGTGAAAGCGTGTTAACTGCTTTCGACCCCTTTGTAGACAGTCGTCAGGGAACCGCCAATCGGTACACAGAGACGTTTCGTGCGCGAAGTTGTCGCCGATCAGTTCAGCGTTTAGCCAATTCAGCGTTTTTCGAGTGTCTTCTCGAAAAATTTCACGACTTCTGAATTAAAGCCAACATGGAACGCTGCCCGATCGAAGCCCGCCTGACTCGTGCAGATTGCAGGGGCCAACGATGCGAGCGCAGCGCTGCAGGGAGCCAGGAAATCGAAGTGACCGGCATCTGCAACGACCCGATAGTCCGGCGCTTCGGGTAGCGCCTGTCGCACCGCCTCCGCATATCGCGGGTGCGGCACCAAGGTGTCATTCTCGGCTCGCCAGAGTTGCACAGGCACCTTGACGTTTTT
>CAMDKE010000243.1 GCA_945901215.1 Comamonas sp. lk | reverse complement strand
TTCTCCATAAAGTCAGCTTGCACGCCAAACACGTTCAGCGTTTCAATCAGGCGAATATGCTGCGGCGCACCCATTGGCCTTGCATGGCTGGAGCGTTTGAGCGACCACTGCCAGCCCTTCAGGCGCACGCCTCGGCCAAACAGCTGGATGATTTGCGAACCCTCGCTGCGGCCCACGCGCATCAGGCCCAGGGTGCTGACGCGCCAGCAGTCCCAGCCCTCCACAAACTTCTTGGCCCCCACCAACACGTTGATGGGCGAGCTGGACTCTTTGACCGAGTTGAACTGCGCGGCCAAAAAGTCGCTGTCGGTCACGGTGATGGGCGCAATCACCGCCCTTTGCACCAAGTCCTCAACGTGCTTGGCCAGGCTCATGGCGTCGCCCACGTTGATCAGGCCAAAGTGCTGCTGACCCTCACCCGCCTTCAGCACCAACTCGCCGCTTTGGCCTTTCAGGCGTTGCAATTGCAGTTGCCCGCCCGCCGGGTTGTTGAAAAGCTTGGCCAAGATGTCGGTTTGCAGCGCATCGGCCGACATGCCTGAGCGTTGCCGCTCAATCAAATAGGCAAACGCCCCATAAAAAATGTCCCGCCCGTTGCTCATCAAGCCCGTGTCGGCCCCCGACAAAGTCAGCAGCTTTTGCACGGCGGCTTTGGCTTGGTCGGGCTTGGCTAAAAACTGGGCGTAAAAGCCCAGCACCTTGCCAATGTCGGCCACCGTCTCCAGCTCTTCAGCCGTTTTCTTTTTGGCACCGCCAGACACGCTGGAGCCCACAAACACCCACAGCGGCTTTTCCAGGTTGAACTCGGCGTACTGCGCTTTGCGCTCGTCGTACAGCGCCAGTTGCTGATAGAACGACAGCAAGCAACCCGTCAGGTACAAAAACTCCACGTCGCCCTGCGACTGGGGAATGTTGAAAATCTTGTAGTCCTTGCCGTAGCCGTCTTCGTAAAAAAACTTGTACGAATAGTCAAACAGCACGGCCTTGGCATAGGCCTGCTCAATCTTGGCGCTGCCCGCCGCATTGATTGCCTCACGAAACGTGGCCGAATACTCAAAGGCAAAACCCTTCTCGGTCAGCATGGTGCGCTGCTTGTACCAGCCGTCTTCTTCAGACTTGCCCATGCCCCGGTGGCCCTCGTCCACCAAAATCAGGTTTTGGTCGCCCAGGTTGCGGGTGGCAATCGACGTGGGCCCGTCCTTGTCGCCCAGCTTGGTGATCTCAATAAAGTCGATGCGCGACAAATGCCCGCTCTGGCTGGTGAACATGTCGTTGTTGTCCAGCACCAAACGCCCCACCTCAATGCCGCTTTGGCGCATCTCGGTTTCGTGCTGTTCGCTCAGGCCCTCGTTGGGCGTGATCAGCAGGGTGCGCGTCATCTGTTTGGCTTTGCCGTGCTGCGCCGCGTAATGCGCAAACTGGCGGTAGTTCACATGCATCAACAAGGTCTTGCCAGAGCCGGTGGCGTTTTGCAGGCACAGCTTGTTCAGCTCGTCCGCCGTGTAGGGGCTGATGCCCGTGGCCATGGGCACGCGCTGCCCGGCCCAGTGCGCGGTAAAGCGTTGCACAAAGTGGTTCAGGCTCTCCAGCAAAGCCGGTGGGTCTGTGAAATAGCGGTCTAAGTACACCTCGGTAAACAGCAGCGACAGCCACTGGTAATACTTCCACTCAATGGGCCGGTCGCGCCCCGCGTTCAGCCACGCCGTGTGCTCCACGATGTTCTTCTCAAACTGCAGCAGTGCGTCGGGGTGAATGCGTGTGTCGGGTTGGCGGTTGATCTGCAGCTGTGTGTAAAAGTGGTGCAGGTTGTTGGGCCCCAAGCCCTCAGGGCAATCGGCCAGCGTCTTGGTCAGCATGTACAGCGGACGCACTGTGCGCCCCTTGTGCTGGTGCGAAGCCAGCGGGTCAATGCCAAACAGCGAAATCAACCACTGGTTGAGCACCAGCTTTTCAGAAAATGGCAGCATCGGCCCCACTGGCCGGGCGGCAGGTACACGGGCGCTGTTGGTGCGCGTAGCCATCACGCGCCGTCCTGTGACCACATGGCGCTGTGAAGGGCCTCTTCAATCAGTCGCACCTTGGTGTTTTCGCCCTCCACCACCGGGTTGGGCAGGGTGTGGCTGCCGTTCACGTAGATGACGGCATAGGTGTGTTCGCGCGGCGAGATGGCGAGCTTTTCCATCAAAAAGTGCTGCAACACCGCGTTGTCTTTTTCCGCGTCGTCGGTCAGCTTGCGCCAGACCACCAGCGTTTTTTGGCGACTGCTGTCATCGCCCGGCACCTTCAGGGTGTACCCCTCCACCAGCCGGAACCAATAAGCGTCAGAGCTGCCGGGCTCAACCCGCTTGACGCGATTGCAAACCAGCCGGGTGTTTTGGTCTTTGGGCAGCTGCGGCGCCGCCATGTGCTCCACCCACAGGCCGATCAGCCAGTTGAAGGTCTCGATCAGGTCAATGCGCTGCTCGCGCAACACATCGCTGCCTGGTTGCTTGATGCGCATGGTGTATGCGGTCGGGTCGCGGAAAGCCGCCACGTTCAACAGGCTTTGGCTGCCCTGGGTTTCCACGTCAAGCCAGTAGTTCAACACATAGTCCTGGCGCAGCGCGGGGTTGTCGGCCAGCGCACGTGCACGGGCCGGGTCGGTTTGCAGGCTCAGGTTGTTGAGGGTGTCTTCGTAGCTTTCGAGGCGCAGGTATTTGAAGCAGTGGCTGATGCCGTCGCGGTCGACGGGTTTGCCGTCTTTCCATTCGGTTGAATAAATCGCTTTTAAGGTGCGCGGAAAAACAACCGTATTAAAATGCGCGCCAACCTCAACCAAAAAGTATTTCCGCCGTCCGTCATCCTTACGGTTTTGCCTAATTACTGCGTGAGATGTTGTTCCGGAGCCCCCAAAGTAATCTAGGACAAATGCATTTTTATGGTTCGCGGTTGCGAGATGAATTGACTCTTGAACAAGGTTTATTGATTTTGGGAAATCAAATAACTTTACTCCAAGCATGTTTATGAGCAGTGTATTCCCATAATTTCCTGCGTCATAGCCTCCTCCGGTCCAAACGGTTTTTGGCACTGTCAATTCATGACTGACATAAATATCTATTAAGCCATCCTCTTTCGTGGCGATGATGCGGCTTAGATTCTCCTCGATAGAATCCAAGCCGAAATTCCAACGCCGCTCAATCCCATCTTGATCAATTGGCCAGACCTCGATCTCCCCATTTTGTCCTTTTATGTTTTTAGATGTAGGATGAAAGTCATCCATCGGAACCTTACCGATTCGGACGACTTTTGAGCCCTTGACGTAGAGCGGATAAAATGAAAGTCTTCTTTCGCTACGAAGGGAGTTTGCACCCCATCTGCGCATTTTTCGGGGCGTATCATTTTCCTCAAGGGTACGTGCGATAACAGAGCTTTCAATTTTAGGAGTTAAGTATATTGAATACTCATGCACCCTATTAAAGTCTCTGGTTATAGAGCCTTTTGGGTTGTGTATTACCGTAATTTTCGACTGTCGATATTCGGAATAGCTTTCTTCTAGAATTTTCGATAAGTTATTTAGCTCGGTATCATCAATAGCAATGGTTTTTAGTCCGTCACGAGCGAGTAAATCTTTTGCGATGTTTAATCGGGAAGAAATTAGGCTCGCCCACGAGGATTTCTTATATTCATTTTTATATAGTATCGGCGTTGACGCGGTGTTGTATGGTGGGTCAATGTAGATATATTTAACCTGTTTTTTTAGCTTTCGCTGAAGATGATTCAATCCATGAAAATTATCAGAATGAATTAGCAGGCCGTCACAATTTAAATCAAAGTTGTCCTGACTGGTCAATAAGCTGTCTTTAAAGCTCTCGTCGTACAACGCCGTATCAACCAATAAAAACGGATTCCCCGTCAAAAACTCCACCGTCAACGGCACGCTGTAACCCACCAGCGCGGTATCACCCACGATGTCGTCAATCGCAAACAGCTTGACCCACTCTTCACGCTGCGCATCGTTGGCGGCAATGGCGGGGTACAGGCTCTCAGGCACGCGGTCCAGGGTGATGCAGTAATTGGTCTCAGTGACGAATTTCTTTTTGAGCCAGAGCTTTTTCTGAAAGTCTTCCAGCTGCGCCAAAAACTTGATCAGTTGGTGTGCAATTTTGCGCAGGGCTTTGATCTTGCCCAGGTAGTCCTCCACACGCGGGGCTTCGGCGCTTTCGATGTCGTCCAGGCGCATGAGTTCGTTCTTGATATAAAAATCCAGCTCGCGCTTTAAGAACCCGCCAAGGTCTTTGTGGATGAAATAGTCCATGGTGTTGCGGGCCGTGTATTGCTGGATGTACTTGGCCAGCAGCGGGCGCTTTTTTTGCGTCTCGGTGGGCACGGCTTGGGCCAGCAGGGGCAGGTAGCGGGCATCGGCCATGACCAGCTTGGCCTCCGGTTTTTGC
>CAMDKE010000242.1 GCA_945901215.1 Comamonas sp. lk | reverse complement strand
CGGGTCTTTTTCCTGGCAGTCGGCCAGCTTGCCGGGCAGGCCCATGCCGTCCAGCACGCCCTTGCGCCGCGTCATGTCGCGGGCCTTGCGGGCGGCTTCGCGGGCGCGGGCGGCTTCGATGATTTTGCCAACGATGATCTTGGCGTCGGCCGGGCGCTCTTGCAGGTAGTCGGCCAGCAGCTTGCTCACAATATCTTCCACCGGGCCGCGCACTTCGCTGCTGACCAGCTTGTCCTTGGTCTGGCTGCTGAACTTTGGCTCGGGCACTTTGACCGACAGCACGCAGGTCAGGCCTTCGCGCATGTCGTCGCCGGTCACTTCCACCTTGGCTTTTTTCGCCAGCTCCGACTCGTCAATGTATTTGTTGATCACCCGCGTCATGGCCGCGCGCAGGCCGGTGAGGTGGGTGCCGCCGTCGCGCTGGGGGATGTTGTTGGTAAAGCACAGCACTTGCTCGTTGTAGCCGCTGTTCCATTGCATGGCCACTTCTACGCCGATGTTGGTGTTTTGGTCGCTTTGGCGGTCGCCCATGGCGTGGAAGATGTTGGGGTTCAACACCGTCTTGCCCTTGTTGATGAAGTTCACAAAGCCCTTGACGCCACCGGCGCCCGAGAAGTCGTCTTCCTTGCCGCTGCGCTCATCTTTGAGGCGAATGCGTACGCCGTTGTTCAAAAAGCTGAGCTCGCGCAGGCGCTTGCTCAAAATGTCGTAATGGAAGTCGTTGTTCTCTTTGAAGATGTCGGTGTCGGGCAAAAAGTGCACTTCGGTGCCGCGCTTTTCGGTATCACCCATGACTTTCATCGGAGAGACTTCCACGCCACCCTGGGTTTCCAACAAGCGGTTTTGTACAAAGCCGCGGCTGAACTCCATCACATGCACTTTGCCGTCGCGGCGGATGGTGAGACGCAGCATTTTGGACAGCGCGTTCACACAAGACACCCCCACGCCGTGCAGACCGCCCGAGACCTTGTAGCTGTTTTGGTTGAACTTGCCGCCGGCGTGCAGCTCGGTCAGGGCAATTTCGGCCGCCGAGCGCTTGGGCTCGTGCTTGTCGTCCATCTTGATGCCGGTGGGGATGCCGCGCCCGTTGTCGACTACGCTGACCGAGTTATCGGTGTGGATGGTGACCAGAATATCGTCGCAGTGGCCGGCCAGCGACTCGTCAATTGAGTTGTCCACCACCTCAAACACCAAATGGTGCAAACCGGTGCCGTCACTTGTGTCGCCGATGTACATGCCGGGGCGCTTGCGCACCGCCTCCAGGCCTTCCAAAATCTGGATGGAGCCTTCGCCATAGGCCTCGGACGCACCCGCTTGGTGTGCGTCGATGGTGGGCTGAAAGTTGGAACTGTCTTGGCCACCTTCGCCGGTATGCACGTCTTCTTCCTTATTTGCCGGGGGAACTGCGTGCGGGTTTTCTTCTGTCATGGCGTGTACTTCGCTTATTTTTTGGGGTTCTGGAAGGATCAAACCCCCGGAGTGCCGGGGGTTTGATCCAAGGCAAGGCCGAAGCGGCGGGCCTCAGATACGCATGGGCATCACCACGTACTTGAAGGTCGCGTTGTCGGGAATCGTCAGCAAGGCAGAGCTGTTGCCGTCAGTCAGCTCCAGAGAAACCATCTCCTGGCCCATATTGGACAAGGCATCGATCAGGTAGGTCACGTTGAAACCAATCTCGATGCTGTCGCCACCGTAGTCGATGTCCAACTCGTCTACCGCTTCCTCTTGCTCGGCGTTATTGGATGCCAGTCGCAGTGTGCCGGGGTCAATGTTCAGGCGCACGCCTTTGAACTTGTCGCTGGTCAAAATCGCGGTGCGCTGCAGGGTTTTGAGCAAGGTGTCGCGCCCCAGAGTGATCTTGTTTTTGTGGTTTTTCGGAATAACGCGGTTGTAGTCGGGGAACTTGCCTTCGACCAGCTTGGTCACAAACTCCATCCCGCCAAAGGTAAAGCGCGCCTGGTTGCTGGCAAATTGCATCTCGATGGCACCTTCGGCATCGGAAAGCAGACGCTGCAATTCGATTACGGTTTTGCGCGGCAGGATCACCTCTTGCTTGGGCACCTCCACGTCCAGCGTGCTTGACGCAAACGCGAGGCGGTGGCCGTCGGTGGCCACCAGGCTGAGTTGCTTACCCTCGGCGACGAACAAAATGCCATTGAGGTAGTAGCGAATGTCGTGCACCGCCATGGCAAACGACACCTGACCGAGCAGGCTTTTGAGGGTTTTTTGCGGCACGCTGAACACCGGGCCAAAGCTGGCCGACTCCTGCACCAGCGGAAAGTCTTCGGCCGCCAGGGTTTGCAAGGTGAACTTGCTTTTCCCGCCTTTGAGGATCATCTTGTTTTGGCTCGACTCCAACGAAACCGTCTGGTCGGCGGGCATGGTACGCAGAATGTCGATTAGTTTGCGCGCGCCTATGGTGGTACTGAAATCACCGGCGTCGCCCCCTAGCGCGGCGCTGGTACGGATTTGAATTTCCAGGTCACTGGTGGTGAACTGCACGGCGTCACCAGATTTATGCACCAGCACATTGGCCAAAATGGGCAGGGTGTGGCGGCGCTCCACAATGCCAGCGACCGATTGCAATACGGACAGCAGCTGGTCTTGTGTTGCTTTCAATACGATCATTTTTATCTCCGTTTTCAAACTTTTTTACTTTACTGACCCAAGCCGCGCAGAATCGCCATTTTCGTCGCTTTATACCCATTTGCCGGCGGTAACAGACCCTTTTTCTGCTATCCCTTGAGGGTTTGCTCCAAAACGTGCAGCTGTTGGTTGAGCTCAGTTGCCTGCTGGCGTTCGCCACCAATCTTGCGCACCGCATGTAAAACCGTCGTGTGGTCGCGCCCGCCAAACAGTTCCCCTATTTCTGGCAAGCTCTTTTGCGTCAGTTCTTTGGCTAAATACATTGCAATTTGGCGTGGCCGGGCAATACTGGCCGGGCGTTTTTTGGAATACATGTCTGCGACTTTGATTTTGTAATAGTCGGCGACCGTTTTTTGAATGTTTTCCACAGATATCTGGCGGTTTTGAATGGACAGCAGATCGCGCAGCGCCTCACGCGCCAATGGAATTGAAATGTCCTTTTGGTTAAATCGTGAATACGCCAAGCACTTGCGCAAGGCGCCTTCGAGCTCGCGCACGTTGGAGCGCACATTTTTGGCGACGAAAAAGGCCACTTCTTCGGGCATCTCCGAGCCTTCGGCACGGGCTTTGTTGATCAAAATGGCAACCCGCATCTCCAATTCGGGCGGCTCAATGGCAACCGTCAGACCCGAATCAAAGCGCGAAACCAGCCGCTCATGGATGTCGGTCAGGCCTTTTGGGTAGGTGTCGCTGGTCATGACGATGTGCGACTTTTTCGCCAACAGCGCCTCAAAGGCATTAAAAAACTCCTCCTGCGTGCGCTCCTTGTTGGCAATAAATTGCACGTCATCAATCAGCAACAAGTCGAGTGAGTGGTACTTGTCCTTGAACTCGTCAAAGGTCTTCCGCTGGTAGGCTTTGACCACATCCGAGACGAATTGCTCGGCATGGATGTACAGCACTTTGGCGCCGGGCTTGTCGGCCAGCAGGCGGTTGCCCGCAGCGTGCATCAAATGGGTTTTCCCCAATCCAACGCCCCCATAAATGAACAAGGGGTTGTACAGGTGGCCTGGCACCGTGGCCACGTGCATCGCGGCGGCGCGCGCCATGCGGTTGGCAGTACCCTCGACCAGGGTGTCAAAGGTCAACATGCTGTTGAGGCGGTGTTTGGGGGACTCGGGAGCAAGCACCTCACTCGCAGCGATTGCGCGGTTAGGGGGCAGCGCGGCGGCCTGTTCGTTTGCCGTTCGCACCGATACCTCGCGCGGCGCAATAGCCAGCTCAAGCTGCACCGGCTGGCCGCAGATTTTTTCCAAAAGCTTGGCGATGGGCTGGCTGTATTGCGCCCGGATCCAGTCCAACTTGAAACGATTGGCCACAAACACCACCACCTTGCTCATGTCATCCGAAACCTGGGCGCCTAAAGGCTTGATCCAGGTGTTGAACTGCTGCTCTGGCAGTTCCATGGCCAGCTGATCCAGGCAGGATTGCCACATACCCGCACCCGGATCTTGCGCAGGCGCATCGCCTGACAACGGAAAAGTTGAGTGGGGCATGGCGGGAACTTTGTCTGTGGATAGCATCTGGAAAATGAACACAAAATTACATATTATCAAGCACTTATCCACAATTTTTGGCGGCAGTGCGAGGCGCATGTTAACCGCTTCTGCGGCGCCTATAAAGCAAAAAATCGGGGGGCGAGCGAGGCCATCAGGTCATTCTCGGACGGTAGCGCCGCCGACTTAGGCGCCCTGTTTTTTCCGATTCACGAAAAATTTGCGATAATGGAAGGCTTCCCTGCAAGGTGACGGGGAATTTACCGGGTGGGCGTACACAAAACTGGGCGCCCTCGTC
>CAMDKE010000241.1 GCA_945901215.1 Comamonas sp. lk | reverse complement strand
GCCAACGCTCTATGTGCGCCTGCTGGCCGAAGCCGGACTGACGCCTGAGTCCACCCGCAACATGCGCTTGTTTGTTGCCGGTTCGGCACCTTTGCTGTTGGAAACCTTCAAGGAGTGGACGGCGCGCACCGGCCACACCATCCTGGAGCGCTACGGCATGAGCGAGACGGTAATGCTCACGTCCAACCCTTACACGGCCGACGTGCGCTTCCAAAAGCAAAGCGAGCGCCGGGGTGCCACGGTGGGTTTTCCGCTGCCCGAGGTGGAGTTGCGCGTGGGTGGCGAGGGCGACGCGCCCCTGGCGGTCGGCGAGATCGGCGGCATCCAGGTGCGCGGGCCCAATGTGTTTGCGGGTTATTGGCGCATGCCCGAGAAAACCGCAGAAGAATTTACGGCCGACGGTTTTTTCAGAACCGGCGACGTGGGCAAAGTCGATGAGCGCGGCTACGTGCACATCGTCGGGCGCAGCAAAGACCTGATCATCAGCGGCGGCTACAACGTCTATCCGGCAGAGATTGAGGGCTATATCAACGAGATGCCCGGCGTGGCCGAGAGCGCCCTGGTGGGCGTGCCGCACCCGGACTTTGGCGAGGTGGGCGTGGCCCTGGTGATTGCCAAGCCCGGCGCGCAGCCTCAGGCCAGCGCCATCGTGGCCGCGCTAAAAACACAACTGGCCAACTTCAAAATCCCCAAGCACTGCGTGCTGGTGACCGAGCTACCGCGCAACGCCATGGGCAAGGTGCAAAAAAATCTGCTGCGCGCGCAGTACCAAGCGCTGTTTAGCTGATCCCATACGCCAAGCCCCATGCGCCAAACCATCCAGAATCTCGAAGAATCCCAGATCCGCGAAGTGGCCAACGCGAGCCTGGGACGCAGCGACCTGCTGGCATTTTGGTTTGGCGAGAGCGACGAGGTCACGCCCGACTTCATCCGCCAAGCCGCCATTGAGTCGCTGCAACGCGGCGAAACCTTTTACGCCCACAACCTGGGCCTGCCCGAGCTGCGCCAGGCCATTGCCAGCGCCATGACCGCCAAGCACGCCAGCCACCCGGGCGCCACGCCGATCACCATGGAGCGCATCGCCGTCACCAGCGGTGGCGTCAACGCGCTGATGCTGGCGGTGCAAGCGCTGGTGGATGCGGGCAACTCCGTAGTGGCCGTCACCCCCGTGTGGCCCAACCTGACCGCGCAGGCGCTGATCATGGGCGCACAACTGCGCACCGTGGCGCTCACCCCGCAAACCACCGGAGCCGACGCAGGCGCCTGGACGCTGGACCTGCCCCGGCTGCTGGAGAGCATCACGCCCGGCACCAAGCTGCTGATCCTCAACGCCCCCAACAACCCCACCGGTTGGACCTTGAGCCGCGACGAACAGAGTGCCATCCTGGCGCACTGCCGCCGCACCGGCACCTGGATACTGGCCGACGAGGTGTACGAAAACCTGTATTTCGCCCCCAGCACCAACGCCTGCGCCCCCAGCTTTTTGGACATCGCCGTGCCCGAAGACCGATTGGTGGTGGTGCACAGCTTTTCCAAAAGCTACCTCATGACCGGATGGCGCCTGGGCTGGCTGGTGATGCCGCCGCACATGTCAGCGGCCATGGGCAAGCTGGTGGAGTTCAACACATCGTGTGCCAGCGTGTTCACCCAGCGCGCAGGCATCGTGGCCTTGGCGCGCCGCGACGAAGTTACGCCCCGCTTGGTGGCCCACCTCAAGACTTGCCGCGACACCCTGATCCCGGCGCTGCGCACCCTGCCCGGCGTGCAGGTGGCGCTGCCCTTGGGCGGCATGTACGCCTTCTTTCAGCTGCCCGGACACAGCGATTCATTGGCCACCGCCAAGCGTTTGGTATCTGAAGCCGGTCTGGGATTGGCACCTGGCAGCGCCTTTGCCCCCGAGGCAGCGGGCTGGCTGCGCTGGTGTTTTGCGTCCAAAGACCTGGGGAGGTTGGCGCTGGGGGTGGAGCGGTTGGGAGAGTGGTTGCGCAGGGCGTGAGGTGGGCGACCGGTTGGGGCCAATCGACGGTCTTTTGCGAAGGGATGCTTCGGCGCTGCACCAATCTGCATTCGAGAAAGGTGATTTTTTGCGCCGCATCGGCCAGGCGCTGGCGTCCTCAATGCTGTCGAGTCTTTAAGCCAGCGACCCTTAAATTGACTTTTGATTGACGCGCTTGCTTAGTTCCTGAGCGTTTTCTGTGCGTTCGCTGTAGCGGTCCACGAGATAGGGCGCCACATTGCGCGTGAGCAGTGTGAACTTGATAAGTTCTTCCATCACGTCTACTAAGCGGTCGTAGTAAGCCGAGGGCTTCATGCGTCCAGCCTCGTCAAACTCCAAAAACGCCTTGGCCACCGAGCTTTGGTTGGGGATTGTGATCATCCGCATCCAGCGGCCCAATATCCGCATTTGATTGACTGCATTGAATGATTGCGATCCACCGCAGACCTCCATCACCGCAAGTGTTTTGCCCTGGGTAGGCCGCACGGCACCAAGGGAGAGTGGAATCCAATCTATTTGGCTTTTCATAATCCCGGTCATCGCACCGTGGCGCTCGGGCGAGCACCACACCATGCCTTCGGACCAGGCGGCGAGTGTGCGCAATTCCTGAACCTTGGCGTGGCTGTCAGGCGCACCGTCTGGCTGGGGCAAGTCTTTTGGATCAAATACTTTCACCTCGGCGCCCATGGCTTCGAGTAAACGGGCAGCTTCGAGTGTCAGCAATTTGCTGTACGAGCGCTCGCGCAAAGAGCCGTACAGCATGAGTATTTTTGGCTGATGCGGTGATGCCTCAGAGGCTCTGAGCAATCGCTGCTCAGGCACATGAAAGCAGCTCTGGTCGACGTTGGGCAAGGTTGCTGCAGATTCAGACACGCAAGCCCTTTTCATTGATGACGGGCTCCCCGTCTTCCTTGTTAAACGCCGCGCGCTGGGGATTGGCAAGGATGTCCAAAACGACTTCCGAGGGTCGGCAAAGCTTGGTACCTAAGCTGGTGACCACAATCGGCCGGTTGATGAGAATCGGATGGGCGATCATGAAGTCAAGCAAATCTTCATCCGACCACTTTGAATTTGCCAAATCCAACTCCGCGTAGGGAGTTCCTTTCTCTCGCAGCACGTCCCGTACCGGAACAGACAGGTCTTTGATTAGCGTTTTCAGCTGTTCTTTGGACGGTGGCACTTCTAAATACAGCACGATTTGCGGTTCAACGCCGGAGTTCCGGATCAGTGCCAAAGTGTTGCGTGATGTTGCGCAGGCGGGGTTGTGAAAAATCGTGACCATCTATGCCTTGGAGTTGTCGTGATTGGAGCCGGAACCCAGTAAATGAAAGAGCGCTAAGCCCAGAAAGGCGCCGATGACCTCTGCGGCAACAAAGTGCAGGGCATTGCCAGGATAGATGCCAGCAAACGTATTGCTCATCATGCGACCAAAGACTGCTGCCGGATTGGCAAACGAAGTGCTTGCCGTGAACCAGTAGGCGGCGCCAATGTAGCTGGCAACCATGGTGGAGGCTTTACCGACTCCCGAGCGCAAAATCACAAAAATGAGTCCTGCCGTTGCCACTGCCTCAGCCAGATACTGGCTGTATCCGCTACGCACCTTGGTCGACCACTGCAAGATCTCCAAATCAAACATAGCGTGGGCTAACCAAGCGCCTACCGCCGCGCCGAGCAGCTGTGCCGCAATGTAGCCAATGAGCAACTCCCGGGGAAGCTCCCTGCGGTAAGCCATGACCATGGAAACTGCTGGGTTGAAGTGGGCACCGCTCAGGGGTGCGAATGCTTCGATCAAAACATACAGAGCAAACACGGTGGCCAAGGTGTTGGCGATCAAGGCCACCCCGTTGTTCCCGCCCGATAGGTTCTCCGCCATGATGCCCGAGCCGATCACTGCGCACAGCAGTGCGGCGGTGCCCACCAACTCAGAGAAATATTTACGCAAGTTGTTCACTGCTTTGCCAGGTCGCGTGCTGTGGTTTCCAAAGCCATCTTGTTCAGGCTTGCGACCGGCAAGCTGGTGAACAGCTCAAGGCGTCGTTTGATTTGATGCAGTGTTTGCTTAAAAGCTTCCAGCTTCACCTCATCGCTGCCGACGGCCTCTGAGGGATCTGCATAGCCCCAATGGGCCGTGGCGGGTTGTCCTGGCCAAAATGGGCACACCTCGCCAGCCGCGTTGTCACAAACTGTAATTACCAAGTCCATGTGGGGTGCGTCCGGCAAAGCAAAGATGTCCCACGTCTTACTGCTTAGTCCATCAGTGGATATGCCAGCCTTCTCCAAGGTCTGCAAGGCCAGGGGGTTGGGCGTTTGATTTTCTCGGGGACTGCTGCCTGCTGAATAGGCTTTGAATCGCCCTTTGCTTAGATGGTTGAGAGTTGCCTCGGCCAAGATACTTCTGGCGGAGTTGTGAGTGCACAGAAAAAGTACGTTCAAGGGTTTTGCTTCGGT
>CAMDKE010000240.1 GCA_945901215.1 Comamonas sp. lk | reverse complement strand
GCACCGGGCCTGCTGATCTATGTGGTGTCTTACCAATTTGTATCGCGCTCTATTGAGACCTGGTTTGACGTCAAGGTAGAGGGCGCATTGGAAGCCGGCCTGGGCCTTGGCCGGGTCACCTTGGACACCTTGTCGAGCGACTTGGCGAGCAAGGCCCGTTTGGCAGCAGCCCAGCTTTCCGATGGAGCAGACCCGGTACCGGATCTCGCGCTGGCGCGGGTGATGGAGCAACTCGGTGCGGGTGAGGCCGCGCTGTGGAGCGCCAGCGGCAAGCTGATTGCCAGCGTGGGGCCTATCGGATTGCAGCTCAGCCCAGACCGGCCCAGCACCAGCCAATTTCGTGCTGCGCGCGCCGAGCGCTCACTGGCCTGGGTGGAGGGGCTTGACGAGGGTGGACCGGCCAGGCTGGGCAGCCCGCAGGTAAAGGCATTGGTACCCATTGCCAGCGCCAGCGTCGGATTGGCAACCGAGCAACGGTTTTTGTTGGTGCAGCGCGCCTTGCCTGCAAGCTTTGTCGCTAATGCGCTGGCCGTGGCCAGTGCCAATCGAGAGTACCAAGAGCGTGCCTTGGCGCGCGAGGGGCTCAAACGCATGTACATCGGCACGCTGACCTTGAGCCTGTTTTTGGCGGTGTTTGGTGCGATCTTGCTCGCCATTATTCTGGGCAACCAAATTGCCCGGCCTTTGCTGGTGCTTACCGAAGGTGTCAGCCAGGTCGCTGCGGGCGATTTGACGCCCAAACTGGCGATGCAAACCAAAGACGAGCTCGGCGGCCTGACGCGTGCATTTGCCTCGATGACGCAGCAACTTGCAGATGCGCGCCAGACGGTGCAAGGCAGCATGGCGCAAGTGGACTCGGCGCGTGCGCATTTGCAGACGATTTTGGACAATTTGACGGCCGGCGTTTTGGTGCTCAACGCGGACGGCAGCGTGCGTTCGGCCAACCCCGGGGCAGCGCGGATTTTGGGTGTGCATGCGCAAAACTTTGGTGGCGCGACTTTGCGCCAGATGCCGGGGCTCGAAGCCCTTGGGCTGGGCGTTCAACAGCAGTTTTCTGAGTTTTTGGGCCGCCGACTTGAGCGCCAAAACGACCATTGGCAGCACTCCTTTGAATTGGGCGGTGAGGGCCAAACCGTGGACGCGGACTCAGGGCGTGCCATCACTTTGGTGGCGCGTGGTGCGATCTTGCCCGACCAAACACGTCTCCTGGTGTTTGACGACATCTCTGAGATCGTCTCGGCGCAGCGCGCACAGGCTTGGGGCGAGGTGGCGCGCCGCTTGGCCCACGAGATCAAAAACCCGCTCACCCCCATCCAGCTTTCTGCCGAGCGCCTAGAGATGAAACTCGCAGGCAAGCTGCAAGCGCCTGAGCTGGCAATTTTGACCAAGTCAGTGAAAACCATCGTCGAGCAAGTCGACGCCATGAAACGCCTGGTGAATGACTTCCGTGAATATGCGCGCTTGCCTGCGGCGGTGCTGGCACCGGTCGACCTGAACAAACTGGTAGCCGACGTGATGCACCTGTATGAGGCCACGGCCATACCGATTGCGCTGCAGCTCGACCACCAGATTCCCTCTGTCATGGGCGACGCGCAACAGCTGCGCCAAGTGATGCACAACCTCCTGCAAAACGGGCAAGACGCCACCGAGCAGCACCTCGCCACACAATCCCCGCCGGGCATCCCCGCAAACCACGGCATGGTGTTGCGAACTCAGAGCATGCCCAATGGCCGTGTGCGCTTGTCTGTGCTGGACCAGGGGGGGGGATTTCCCGAGCACATCCTCAAGCGCGCTTTTGAGCCCTATGTCACCACCAAGCAACGCGGCACCGGTTTGGGTTTAGCGGTGGTGAAGAAGATCGCCGATGACCACGCCTCGCGCATTGAGATCAGCAACCGTGTCCAAGATGGCAACATCTTTGGCGCCCAGGTGTCGCTATCATTAGCGCCAGCAGGCGCCCTGGGAACCCTGTCAACCGCATTACCGGACAACGCATAAATCATGGCAAACATATTGGTGGTTGACGATGAACATGGCATCAGAGACTTGCTGTGGGAAATCTTGAATGACGAAGGGCACTCGGTCGAGTTGGCCGAGAACGCAGCCCAAGCGCGGGCAGCACGGCTGCGCGAGCGCCCCGACCTGGTTTTGCTTGACATCTGGATGCCCGACACCGACGGCGTCACCCTGCTCAAAGAATGGGCCGCCAGCGGCGCGCTCACCATGCCCGTCATCATGATGAGCGGCCACGCCACCATTGAAACCGCAGTCGAAGCCACAAAAATCGGTGCGATGGCGTTTTTGGAAAAGCCCGTCACGCTGCAAAAATTGCTCAAAGCTGTTGAACAAGGTCTTGCACGCGGCAAACCATCCGCCGACGACGAGCGTGGCAAGCGCAGCTCTTGGAGCAGCGCAGCGCCTGAGGCCTTGAAAACGTCCCAAGACTTAGCCGTGGTAGCGGACCAAGTCCAAGGCCTGCCTGCGGATTTCGACATGGACCGCCCTTTGCGCGATGCCCGTGACGCTTTTGAGCGCGCGTATTTCGAGTTTCACCTGGCGCGCGAAGCTGGCTCCATGACCCGCGTGGCCGAAAAAACCGGCTTAGAGCGCACCCACCTGTACCGCAAACTCAAGCAGCTCGGGGTGGATGTGTCGCGCGGCAAGCGCCACCAGGCCATTTAGTCCTGGTTGTAGATCGATACGCCCTGTCGGCGTGCCGCACCGGATTGCACCAGCTGCTCCATCAACCCGCTAACGCGTTCATCGACCTCTTCTTGCGTCGGCTGCTGCCCCAAGATGCTGCGCAAATAGGGCGTGGAGCCCGCCCAGTGGCCCAAATCTGCGGCCGTGGTTTCTTGCAATTCCAGCAGCTTGAACTTCAGTAGCACCTTGGCTGCGTAGTTGCGATGGCGCTCGGGGTTGCGCACAAAATAGTTCAGTCGCGCGCGCGCTGTGGCCAATGCCGTGGCCACGTCGTGAAACACGCTTCCGTGGCCGGGGATCACCGTTGTGGCCCCCAACGACTCGATCAGGTCCAGCGTGTCGGACACGCAGCCAAAGGCGTCGACTCCGTCGAGCTCGGGAAACACGACGCCAAAGCCGTTTTCCCACAGGGCATCGGCAGAAATCAAGATGCGTTCAACCGGCTCAAACAGCACTACCGAATGCGGGTCGTGACCCGGCGCGGCGTGGATCTGCCAGCGCTGTGTTCCCATGCGCAGCTCCTGACCCGGTATCAGCAAGCCCTGGTACGCAAAGCGCGGGCAGCTTTGCCCGGTGGCCTCAAAGGTCAACTCCTGCACCGACCAGTGCGTCACCGCTTGCGCATGACCGGGGGGAATCAAGGTGCAAATCCCGGGGTAAATCGCTTGCAAAGCTGCGTTGCCACCACAGTGGTCGCTGTGCAAGTGGGTGTTGACCAATTGCGTGAGCTGGTCGCCGTTGAGGGCCGACGCCACCAAAGCCAGGGTTTGTGCGCTGTGGCTGCAGTAGCCGCTATCGACCAGGGTGGCTGCGCCTTTGCCGTCCCGGATAAGGGTGTTATTGGACGATAGCCACCCTCTTTGCAGCACCTGCACCCCAGGGGCGAGCGGCACAGGCGCGGGTGTTTCAAGGCGGGGTGATAAGGACATGGTGGGACAACGCGGGGCTGGAAGTGGGGCCTTGAGTCTAGTATTTGCCTGGAACCTAGGGGAAACCCTTATAGTCGAGGCATGAATTGGATTGCAACTTGGTTTTCTGAATTGGTTTACGCCGTGCGGGCTTTGTTGCGTCCGGACTTGGGCCACCACAGCGCGGGCCATGGTCGGGGTACGGCATCGGCTCGTCGGGTTCCGATCCGCGGCTTAGGACCGCGCCACCGCAGCGCCGTATTGGGGCACCTGCTGGCCCTGGAGCCGCAGGACCGTTACTTGCGCTTTGGCTATGCGGCACAAGACGCACAAATTGATAATTACGTTGCCGGATTAGACTTTGCGCACGAGCCTATTTGCAATTGCCAATGCCTACGCTGCAGTCGCGCATGAGCGAAGCTGTGGACGACCAAATCGCCTTGACGGACTACCGTCTCAAGGTTCAGGCCAAGCAGTTTTGGGAAATATTGGCCGGCATCCAAGAGGTGCGAAAGGCCGTCAGGGCCTCACACGGGCAGTCCGCCTCCTGAGCCTTGCTTGCCGCTGCGCCGGGGCCCGGGACGATGGGCTATCCTAGAGGCCTCGCAAAAACGGCAGTACCTGCCCTCCGCCAGTGTCAGACCCACACCCCGCGCAACAAGCTGAAAAAGAAGATAAGCGAACGTTTCTCCAGCGTTTAGCCGAATTTATCCATCCCGGCCCGGATTCTGCGGCCGAGTTGATCGAGACCCTGGCGGAAGCCGAAGACAACAAAATCATCGGCGCCCAGTCGCGCGCCATGATCGAGGGCGTGATCCGCATGGCCGACAAGACCGCGGGCGATGTCATGGTGGCGGCCACGCGCATG
>CAMDKE010000239.1 GCA_945901215.1 Comamonas sp. lk | reverse complement strand
ATATTGACCACGCAGTCGGCCAGCGCCAGCAGCTTGGGGTAGCGCGGCAGGTCAAACACAAAGGCGTGGCTGATGCGCGCGCTGCCACGCAAGCCCGCGTCTTTGTTCACCACGGCGCCCATCAGCTCGTCGGTGTGCAGCGAGCCCTTCATCAGCACCTGCACTGCGCCGCCGCGTGCCAGGGCGCAGGCGCGGCGCGCGGCGTCGGCAGGCACCGGCCCGGTGTCCACCACCTCAAAGCCCTGCAAGCCCACCTGTGCCTGCGCGGCGGCCTGGGTGATCAAGTCTGGCGGGCCCAGCAGCAGCACGCGCGCCAAGCCGATGGCACGGATGCGCTGCGCAGCGTCTATGGCCAACGCATCGCAGGGGTAGACCAGGGCCAGGGTGGGCGGCGTCTGGGCTGCGCGCGCCTGGGCGCGCGCCACCAGGGCGTCCAGCCGGGGATGGGTGCCTGCGGGCGTGTCGCTCATGGCGCGGCGGCGGGTTTTAGACGTAGTCCTTGTATTTGTCCAAAAAGCGCACCGGTTTGGACAGCGCGTCGCGGCGGAAGGGGTCGCCGAGTTCGCGGGTGCACATGATCTCGATGACGCAGGTTTTGCCTTCGTTCATTTGCATTTCAATGGCGCGCTTAAAGGCCGGGCCCACGTCTTCTAGTTTGTCGACCACGATGCCTTCGGCACCCATGGCAATCGCGATACCGGCAAAGCTTTCGCTCTCAAGCTCGCCGGCCACAAAGCGGCGGTTGTAAAAGTCCACCTGGTTCTTCTTCTCCGCGCCCCATTGGCGGTTGTGGAACACCACAGCAGTGACTGGAATGTCGTGGCGCACGGCGGTCATCAGCTCCGACATGCTCATGCCCCAGGCGCCGTCGCCGGCGTAGGCCACGGCCGGGCGGTCCATGGCGGCGGCCTTGGCGCCGATCATGGTGGGCAGCGAGTAGCCGCAGTTGCCAAAGCTCATGGGGGCGAAGAAGCTGCGGGGCTCGTCAAAGCGCAGGTAGCTGTTGGCCACGGCGTTGATGTTGCCAATGTCGGTGGACACCATCACCCGCTTGGGCATGGCTTTTTCCAGTTCGCGCAGCACCTGGCGGGGGTGCAGGTAGGTGCCGCCGGTGGGTGTGCGCTCGCCCTTGGCCTCGTCGATCATGTCCAGGCTGTAAGGGTCGCGCTCGTGGGTCCAGGCGTCGAGTTCTTTTTCCCAGGCGGCTTTCTCGGCAGCCACGGTGGCGGCGCGTTCGGCCCTGTTGGCGTCACAGGCCAGGGTGCGGTCGGCCAGGCGCTTGAGCAGCTCTTTGGCTACGGCCTTGGCGTCGCCGTGGATGCCCACGGTGATTTTTTTCACCAGCCCGAGGTTGGTGTGGTCGGCTTCGACCTGGATGATCTTGGCGTCTTTGGGCCAGTAGTCCATGCCGTGCTGGGGCAGCGTGCCAAACGGGCCCATGCGCGAACCCAGGGCAATCACCACGTCGGCCTGCGCCATGAGCTTCATCGCGGCTTTGGAGCCTTGGTAACCCAAGGGGCCGGCCCATAGCGGATGGCTGGCGGGGAAGGAGTCGTTGCGCAAGTAGCCGTTGGCCACCGGCGCGCCCAGGCGCTCGGCCAAGGCAATGCACTCAGACACCGCATCACCCATCACCACGCCACCGCCCGAGAGGATGATGGGGAACTTGGCGTTGGCCAGCAGTTCCACAGCAGCAGCCAGGCTGTTTTCGCCGCCCGAGCCACGCTCCACGCGCATGGGCTTGGGGATTTCGCACTGGATTTCGCCATAAAAGTAGTCGCGCGGGATGTTGAGCTGCGTCGGGCCCATCTCAGAGATGGCGCGGTCAAAGCAGCGGCCGGTGTATTCGGCCATGCGCTTGGGATTGTTCACATGGCCTTGGTATTTGGTGAATTCCTGGAACATGGGCAGCTGGTGCGCTTCCTGAAAGCCGCCCAAACCCATGCCCATGGTGCCGGTCTCAGGCGTGATCATCACCACCGGACTGTGCGCCCAGTACGCTGCGGCTATGGCAGTCACGCAGTTGCTGATGCCGGGGCCGTTTTGGCCAATCACCACGCCGTGGCGGCCCGACACACGGGCGTAGCCGTCGGCCATGTGGGCGCCGCCTTGCTCATGCACTACGGGCACCAAGCGGATGCCGGCCGGAGCAAAAATGTCCATCGCATCCATGAAGGCCGAGCCCATGATGCCGAAGATGTCGGTCACGCCATTGGCGACCATGGTTTCGACAAAGGCCTCGGACGGCGTCATTTTTTGTACGCCGCTTGCCACGGTGCGGCTGTCTTTTGGGGCTTGGCTCATAGAGAACTCCTGAAGTGAAAAGGTGCTGGTGGCGGCGACACCATTGCTGCGGTGCAAAAAAATCGCCTGCAATTGAAACCATCTGTTCCAAAAACTGGAATCAGGGTCCACTATAGCCACCCAGAACGCCAGTTGCAATAAGAATATTGTTTTATGAAATATTTTGTTCCATTATTTTATTTTGTTCTATCATCGCAATATGCCCGCTATCCCCATTGCCCCCTTGGTGCCGCCCGCCCCTGTTGAAGTCAACGGCGACACGCCGACGCTGCGCCTGTTTGCGTTGCTGGAAGTGATTGCCGCCAAAGACCAGTATTTCTCGCTGCAAAGCCTGGCCGATGAGACTACGGTGCCAAAACCCACCTTGCACCGCATGCTCCAGCAGCTAGAGAATGCGCAGTTGCTCGAGCGCAGCGCCGAGGGCCGCCACTACGGCACCGGCGTGCGCCTGCGCCGCCTGGCCGAGAACTTGCTCATGAATGACACTGCCCACGGCGCGCGCCATGCGGTGCTGCGCAAGCTGGTAGCCGAGGTGGGCGAGAGCGTCAACCTCACGGCGCTCAGCGGAAGCGAGGTGATTTACCTCGACCGGGTCGAAACGCCCGCCCCGCTGCGCTTTTATTTGCACCCCGGCTCGCGCGTGCCGGTGCACTGCTCGGCCAGCGGCAAGGTGTTTTTGAGCCAGATGCCCGTCGGCCAGCGCCAGCGCCTGCTGGCCCATACGCCGCTGGAGGCTTACACCCCAAAAACCCTGACGGAGCCCGAGGCGCTGGAGGCTGAGATTCGCAAGGTCAAGCGCCAAGGCTTTGCCCTGGACAACGAAGAGTTCTTGCCGGGCCTTCTGTGCGTGGCGGTGGCCGTGCCCTCACGGGCCGGGCGCTCTAACCTGTGCGTGGCGGTGCAAGCACCGATCATGCGCCTGACCACCGACAAAGCGCTGGCCCTGCTGCCGGCCTTGCAACGCGCCGCTGCCGCACTCAGCCGTATCGAGACCGACGCCACCCCAGCATCCCTGGCAGGCCACGTCACGCCGCCTGATGGCCCAGACGCAGCATGAGCGCGACTACCCAGGCTTCGCACGCGCCCCTGCCCATGCACCAAGTGCCGGTGCGCAAGGTGTTTGGCTTTGACAGCCCCTTGCAGGTTAGCGCTTTTGTTGAGCCCGGCGAACACGTGCCCGAGGTGGATGCCGCCTACCGCTTCAACCCCGAAGTCACGCTGGCGCTGTTGGCCGGCTTTACGCACAACCGCCGGGTGCTGGTGCAGGGCCTGCACGGCACCGGTAAATCCACCCACATCGAACAAGTGGCCGCGCGCCTGAACTGGCCCTGCGTGCGGATCAACCTGGACGGCCATATCAGCCGCCTGGACCTGGTGGGGCGCGACGCCGTGGTGCTGCGCGAAGGCCAGCAAGTGACCGAATTCCAGCAAGGCATGGTGCCCTGGGCGCTGCAGCGGCCCATGGCGCTGATTTTTGACGAGTACGACGCGGGCCGGCCCGACGTGATGTTTGTTATCCAGCGCCTGCTCGAGCGCGAAGGCCAGTTCACCCTGCTCGACCAAAACACCGTGCTGCGCGCGCATCCGCAGTTCCGCCTGTTTGCCACCAGCAACACCCTGGGCCTGGGCAACCTCAACGGCCTGTACCACGGCGCCCAGCGTCTGAACCACGCCCAGCTGGACCGCTGGAACCTGGTGGCCGCCCTAAACTACCTGAGCGCCCCAGAAGAAATCGCCATCGTCGCCGCCCGCGTGCCCGCGCTGGCCACCCCCGCGCACCAAGCGCTATTGGCGCAAATGGTGGCACTGGCCGACCTGACGCGAAAAGGCTTTGCGCTGGGCGATCTGTCCACCGTGATGTCACCGCGCACCGTGATCACCTGGGCTGAGAACCTGGAGATTTTTGGCGACGTGGCGCTGGCGCTGCGCCTGTCGTTTGTCAACAAATGCGACGAGGCCGAGCGAGCCACCGTGGCTGAATACTTTCAGCGCTGCTTTGGCTTGCCGCTGCTGGCAGACGGCGCCCCGGCCCCTGCGTCCGGGGCCTGAGCCGGTTTATGCGCCCGACGGCGGCTTTTGGCGTGGCGGGCGGGCTGCTTAGACAGGCTGACGCAAGCGCCAGACCTGGCCCCTGCTCCGGCTCGAAAACAGGCACGGGCACAGGCACATGCACCGGTGTC
>CAMDKE010000238.1 GCA_945901215.1 Comamonas sp. lk | reverse complement strand
CCCAGCAGCCGGGTCAAAGGCATCGTGGTCGTGGTGGTGCTGCATGCGCTGATTGGCTACGCGCTGGTCTCGGGCATGGCGCGCAAGGGCCTGGACCTGATTAAGAAGCCGCTGGAAGCGGTGGTGATTCAGGAGGTGATTATTCCGCCGCCACCACCGCCGCCACCGCCCAAAAAGGTGGAGTTGCCCAAGGAACTGCCCAAGGTGCAGGCACCCCCGCCGCCTTTCGTACCCCCGCCGGATGTACCCCCGCCTGTGACCAGCACGGCACCCGTGATCGTGGCGAGTCCCACCCCGCCGCCCGCACCCGTGGTGATTGCGCCGCCACCGCCCCCGGCGCCGCCCGCCCCTCCGGCACCTGCGCCTGCGCCAGTGGCCGTAGGCCCCAAGCGCGCCGCCATCGGCGTGGCCTGCCCTACCCAGGTAGCGCCCGAGATGCCGCGCCGGGCCATCCAAGACGGCACCGAAGGCGTGGTCAAGGCGCAGATACTGATCAAAAACGGCTTGGTGCAGGAAGTCACCATCCTGTCGGGGCCGCGCGTTTTCCATGCGGCGGTCAAGAGCGCGATTGCGCAGTACAAGTGCGTGGCGGATGGGCCCGAGGTACTGGCCACGCAGGAGTTCAACTTCAAGCTTGATTGAATAGGACAAGGCTCGAGTATCTGTAATTGACCTCGCGCCCCAAACGTTTACGCCTTTTGCGGCCCGGTTCGGCAGTCACCAGAGCCGACCGACATCCAAGAAAATTGGCATACTTGAAGCCGGTCGCCGGGTCACGTCAAGTTTGATCCTACAGACACCGCTGATTTGTCGCTACATACCCATTGAGTACTAGGGCCTGGCCTGTGCACGAGCAAGTGAGGGGCGGGCGTAACAAGCTGTAGCCCACCGCTGCACATTGACGTACTCCGAATAGCTGAAATCGATTCTTGTTAAGAGAAGCATCACCGCAGACACGTTCAGGTCTGCCACAGAAAACCTATCGCCTACGAGCCACTCGTTTTCCGACAATGCCGCGTCCAGCACTTTGAGAGGCCTGTGAAGGCCTTTTTTAGCGCTTTCAACTAACCGGGGATTTCGCCGGTCCTCAGGGGTGAATAGCATCTGCACCACAATTTGCATCTGCAAGGGTTCAATCTCACTGATGGCCCAGACACTCCACTGCATGGCGAGCGCCTCGTCCTGAGGGTTGGATGGGTAGAGCGAGCCACCATACTTCTTCGCCAAGTAAAGGTTGATGGCCATGGACTCAAACAGTTGCAAGTCGCCATCAATCAAGGCCGGAATACGACCGTTTGGATTGATTTTGAGGTAGTCATCCGCCTTTGAGTCAGCTCCGAAATTGACGGGAAAGTGCTCGTAGTCGATACCAACTTCTTCGATTCCCCAAATCGCGCGAATGGCACGTGAAGCGGAGATCCCGTATAGCTTTGGTTTATTCATAGTTGCGGTGACGGCTAGCTTGAGTCAAAAGAAGTTGTTGCGATCCCATTTATATTAGCCTATCCCCTACAAAAGCCGGGCGGTGCAGCCTTGCGCCGTCCGGCTGCTGCAGCACGACGCTTGCGCAAGTCTTTTAGAAGTGGGGCTGTTGTCCGTGCCGTAAGGCTCTAGGTCTCCGAGTTACGGTAAGGATTTAAGGGATGGATGCTGTTTCAAAGCTATGTCCTGGATTGATAACCGGGCATAAGTCCTTGATTTAACCAGGATGGAAATTCGCGGTGAGGCTGTTACCTTCAAAAGAGGTGACGTATCCATCATTCGATAACTAGCTTTTGCGTGCGAACTACGTCCCGCCACGCTTGGTAATCAGCGTTAATAAACTTTGTCTGCGCTGCGGGTGTACCTGGCATTGCATCGACAGCGTCCACTTTGAACCGTGCCAATACGTCCGGCATGGCCAAGACAGTGTTCAATGCGGTATTGAGCTTTTCAATCACGACGGCTGGTGTACCGGCGGGAGCGGCAAGTGCAAAGAAATTGAGGACGTCAAAATCTTTGAATCCGGCTTCCGACATACTCGGCACATCAGGCAAAGCTGGCGATCGTTTGGCGCTGGTCACAGCCAGTGGTTTTATTCGCTTGTCTTTGATAAGCGGTAGGAGGGCTGGTATGGTGCCTGTTACCAACTGCACCTCACCCGCCACCATGTCGACGGCTGCCGGTGCCACTCCGCGATAGGGGATGTGGATGATGTAAGTTCCTGTCTTGGTCTTAAGTAATTCAAGTACCAAGTGGTTTACACCTCCAGCACCAGCCGAGCCGTAATTCAGCACGCCTGGCTTTTGACGTGCAAGCGCCACCAGTTCCTGCATGGTGTTTGCCGGTAGTTGGTTGTTGGCGGCCCATATCAAGGGCCCGCTGGCAATCATTCCCACGGGCGTGAAGCTTTTTATCGGGTCATAGCCCGCAGAAGGAATCGAGGCCGCCACCGTGGTGAAGGGCGACGCAACCAGTAGCAGGGTGTACCCATCTGCAGCTTGTTGAGCCACGAACTGCGTGCCAATGGCGCCCGATGCACCTGTGCGGTTTTCGACCACAAAGCTCGCGCCCAAAACCTCACCCAACTTCTGCGCAACCAGTCGTCCCATGGCGTCTGTACCTGCACCCGGGGCAAAAGGAACGACAATTTTGACAGGTCGATCAGGAAATGTCGCTGCCGCGCTCTGAGCAAAAACAGTTGTCTGCGAAAGCGCGCAAAGGGCAAAGCCAGCGAGCAAAGTTCGACGAGACCAGGTTTGAAACGACTGCATAAATACCCTCATATTGGATTGGTTTGAACTTTGATGAATATGCTGCAAAAACATGAAAGTGCAATGACGCTTGTTGACGCCGACGCAGACGTGAGCCAGGCGCCAACTTTTGACTGATCCATCAGTGGTGGTTGCTGTTCCGCGCCCAGTAACGCGTTCAAGGTCATCGCGCTGGGTCACAGGAAATCGGCGAACTAGGTCAGTTTGACGCCAGTGAGCGCAGACGTTCAGTACTCCTATACGTCCACCACGCATTTGGTGTTGACGTATTGAAATAACCCTGCCTTAGAAATCCCGCTTTCGGCTAGCCTCACAAAGCAAAGCAAACGCGAGCCAGTTTTGACAGGTTCTGCTGCGCGTAACCAGGTGAAATAGGCTTTTCAGACTTTGTCGGGCTTGGCCCCTCAAGCCAACTCCACCGCCGCCTTCAACTGCGCAGGGCTGCTGTACAGGTAAGCGGCAGTGGTAGCAATGTTGCGGTGCCCCGCCAGGGTCTTCAAAATATGGATCGCCGTGCCCTTATTTGCCAACGTGGTCAGGAACGAACGGCGATCACTGTGGCTGCTGGCCCCGTTGATGCCTGAGCCGGTGTAGAGCAAAGTCAGCGTCTGGGAAAGACTGTTGGCGCTAAACCCCTGCTTGATGCTCTTTTGGCTGGGGAAAAACGGGTATTCACTGCCCAAGCACTTGGCCTGTGCGGCATAGGCCTGCAGTTCCTCCCGCAGCCGGATGCTGACAAACACGGTGCGTGCATGGCGCCCCTTGGTCATGTCGGGCAGCAAGCGGATTTCATCCTTCACCAAACCATCCACTGCCATGACATCGCTCCAGCGCAAGCAAGCGACTTCGCCCACCCGCAAGCCCGCCCAGTGGGTCAGCAGCAGCATGGCGCGGTTGCGCGCTGCGTGGCTGCGTGTGTCGGTGTAGGCCAGTACCTGGGCCATCTCTGCGGGGGAAAGTGTTCTTGCTTGTGCCATTTCAAAGTCTCCTAAAAATCACTAAGTTGCAATAGCTGCAGTATGTTTTCAGTTATTTATCTGGGCAACCGGTAACCCGCCACTTTGGACGGACTCTGGGTGGGAGATCGACACGGGCATTGGATGCGATGGGCCTAGATCAGGTGAGATCACCAGTGAGATCGACGCTGCCACGACCCCGAGATAGAACAGCCTGTGGATAACTTTTTCGGGGAAATTTTCTTCAATGATTTCAATGACTTAACCCCTGAATCACGGAAAATGCGATTTTTTCGTGATTTTGGAAAGAGCAGGGCACTGAAAGAGTGCTGAGCCAGGTTCAAGCACTTAGCCAGCCCTGCAAGCGCTGATCGGCGGCGCCAGCAGTGTGCATATCCGGATGGTGGCTGTGACGTTGTTTTGAGGGGTTTTAACGCTGCGTTTTTGCGGGGGTGCAGGCGGTAGGGTGCGGGATCGCGGCAAATTGTGTGGGAATGACCCGAACCTCAGGTAAAGCCTGAGGTTGATGTGCTGGTCTGGGAAAGCCGAGGGTAGTGGGCAGGATTCCCTATGTGGTTCGAGCGTGATCTTGCGAACTATCTCAAACACCACGCCACTAGCACTACGGGTAATTTCCCCTTGAAGCAGTGCGGGTCAAAAAGAACGCTTGTGCCTTGTATAAAACGAAACTACAATGTAGTTATGAGCAATTTGCATTTCGACTGGGATCCCAAAAAAGCGGCTGCCAATCAAAAAAAGCACGGCGTATCGTTTGACGAAGCTAGAACCGTATTTTTTGATGATCGGGCGAAATTGATTGATGATC
>CAMDKE010000237.1 GCA_945901215.1 Comamonas sp. lk | reverse complement strand
AGCGCTGCATCAAACCGAAAACCCTTGGACTTGCCTATGGAGGTGGTCTTGCCGCTAAACGTTTGGTGGTTCATCATTGACTCCGTAAGTACAAATGAGATCACATTATAGAGATCGGCAGCCAGAGCGCCGGCGGGCACACGACTAGTTTTTGATTACACAAAAGCCGGGTCACCGTGCATCTTAAAAAGCTGCTCAAGGCCCCGCCACCGTCCCCGCAGGCTTGGGCAGACCCCCGGCGCCAATTTGCGCCACGTGCACCTCGACCTGGCGCACGCCGGTCTTGTCTAATTCCAGGCGCAGCACCCAGCCCCGGTTGTTGACCGGGTCCGAAAAGCCGTCAAAAACAAAGTTGCCCAGGCTGTAAAAAATCGGCTTGCCTTGGTAGCGTTCGGCGTCTTGCACCTGGTGGGGGTGGCCGCCGATGACGGCGTCGGCACCCGCGTCGATCATGGTACGGGCGAGCTGGCGCTGTCGGGCGTTGGACACCGGGTCTTCCCAGCCCCAGTGCATGATGGGGATCACCACGTCGGCCTTCCAACGGCTGCGCGCGGCCTTGATGTCGCGCACCACTTGCGCGTCTTCGCTCCAGGCCACGCCGGGTCGGTCGGTGTCGGCCTCGAAGCTGCGGGGCTGAAATTCGTCGTAGCCCAAGATCGCCACACGCAAGCCCTTGCGCTCAACGATCCAGGGGGTGTGCGCCTCGGTCAGGTTCAGGCCGCCGCCGTAGACACCCAAGCCCTCTTTTTTCAGAAAACCCAGCATCTGCGCAAAGGCCTGCGGCCCGTAGTCGCCCGAATGGTTGTTGGCCAGGCCAACGGCATCGAAGTGGCGTTTAACGTATTTGAGCGTGCTGGGCGGCACGCGAAACACATTGGGCTTGTCGTCCTCGGGGCTGCCGATGGTGGCCACCACGCATTCCAGGTTGCCGATGCGGATGTCGGCCTCTTTGAAAAGCGTGGCGAAACCGGCAAACGGGTCTTGCCCCCGGCGCATGGCGCGGCTGGGGCCGTCCTCCAGCATGATGTCGCCCACCACCACCAGCGAGACGGTGTCGGCCTTGGGCGTTGCGGCATGGATTGCCATGCATGCGCTCAGGAGCCACATGCCAATGGCGGCCCTTAGAAAACCCTGCGCGCTGCTCATGGCGCCACCTCGGCCAGCGCGCACCGGTATTGCAGCTCTTTGCCCAAAAGGGGCGAATACAAGGCCACGCGCCCGGTCAGCGCGTCGGGCGCGGGGCTGCGCAGCGCCACGGGTTGCAGGTATTGGACGTGTTGCATAACCATGGGCTGGCGCCGGGTGTTGTAGTAAACGTAGAGATTGACGCTCTCGATGGCGGCGGGCGCGGACGGGGCTGAACTTGGGGCAACACCTGGGGCCGTGTCTTGCGCAGCGGCCAGCACAATGGCCTTGAAGCGAAAGCGGTTGCCGATGGGCACTGCGGCCACAGTGTACGGGTCGGTGGCTACGCCGTGCACGGTGTGGTGGGTTTCAGAATTGACATCAAAGGTGCATTGCAGCTGCGCGCTGGCCTGCGCCACGCGGGGCAACAGGGCCAAGCACAGGGCTGCAATGCAAAAGATCGGCAAGAGCGGGAGGTCGCGGTGGCGGTGGCGATGGCGGTAGCGGAGTTTCAAGGCGTTTTACGTCAAAGTGGTTTCAGGGTCTGCGCCCTGGCGGGCGCGGCGGTGGCGGTCGGTGCTTTTTGCCTGGATGACATCTTGGGCGTCGACGCGTGCGGTGCCGTCACTGCGCAAGGTAATGCCGGGCACTGCGCAGTTTATGTGCAGACACGCCCTACGTCGTAGCGTGCTGGGCCACCCAGTCCACCAATTTCAGGCGCTGCACTTTGCCTGAGGGGCCGCGCGGCAAGTCGTGCACAAAGTGAAACACCTTGGGCGTCTTGTAGCGTCCCAGCTCGGTCGCGCAAAAGTCGCGCAGCGCGGGCTCGTCCGCCGCATGGCCCTCACGCAGCACCACGCACACCATGATCTCCTGGCCGTAATGCGCGTCCGCCATACCCACGGCAGCGGCGTCCAGCACCGCGGGGTGGCGCAAGAGCGCCTCGTCAATCTCGCGTGGTGCGATGTTTTCGCCGCCTTTGATGATGAGTTCTTTGATGCGCCCGGTAACGAAGAAAAAGCCGTCGGTGTCGCGGTGGCCCAGGTCGCCGGTGCGCAGCCAGCCGTCAGGCGTGAAGCTGGAGCGGGTCGCCTCTTCGTTTTTGTAATAGCCGCGCATCACCTGCGGGCCCCGGATGGCGATCTCGCCCGTGGTGCCGTCCGGCACGGCTTGCAGCGATGCGTCGATTACACAGGCCTCGCAGCCTGAGGCACGGCCCACAGCGCCTAACTTGCGCAAGCCCGGCTCCAGCGGGTTGGAGAACGCCGGTGCCACGGTCTCGGTCAGGCCCATGGTCTCGATGATGCCGATGCCAAATTTAGACTCAAACGCGCGCAAATGCGCCGGCGGCAGCGCAGCCGATGCGCTGCGGCAAAAGCGGATGGCTGACACATCGGCCAAGGGCGCGGCGCCTTCGAGCAAATACGAAATCATGGTCGGCACCACGTTGATCCAGGTGCAGCGCGACTGCGTGGCCTGCTGCCAAAAGGCGCCTGCGGAAAACCGGGGCGGCATGGCCAGGCTGCCGCCGTGGGCCAGGGGCGCGAGCATGGTCACCGCAAAAGCGTTGATGTGGTACAGCGGCAATACTGCCAGCACGCGGTCGGTCGGTGTGAGCGCATGCTCGGCGCTGATGGACAGCGCGTTGGCCGCCAGGTTGGCCTGGGTGAGCATCACGCCCTTGGGCACGCCGGTGGTGCCCGAGGTGTACATCAGCAAGGCCAGCGCGTCGGGACTGGGCTCGGGCATGTCGGTGCCCGCGCTGGGCAAAATGTCTTGCGCCGCATCGACGTCGGGGCTGCAGACCAAGAGCGCAATCGGGCGCGCCAGCGTGGCCAGCACCGCGCGCACGTGCTCGGCCCAGTCAGGGCTGGCGATCACCAGCTTGGAGTCGCTGTGTTCCAGCACATAGGCCATTTGCGCAGCGCTGCTGAGCAGGTTGACCGGGTTGACGCACCAACCGCCGTTCAAGGCGCCCACCAGGAGGCGCAAGGTGTTGAGGCCATTGGGCATGACCAGCGACACCGTTTCGCCACTATGCAGGCCCTGGCCCAGCAAAAGCGTGGCCACCTGGCGGCAGCTGCGTGCCAGCTCCGCAAAGCTGATTTGCGCGGGCGCCTCCCTAGAGGCGGTTGGCTCAGCGGGCACCGCCAGTGCATACACAGCCGCCGGGCGCACCAGCGCCTGGTGTTCGAGCAGCGCGCGCACGGTGCGCGGTACGCTAGGGCGGATCATGCGCGGCCGAACTTGGCAAAGTAGCTGCCAAAAATTGCCTCTTCAGAGGGCATGCGCTCAGGAATAGGGCGCGAGATGCGGGTAATGTTGAGGTAGTGCCGGTAGTTCATGTTGTCCGAGAAGTTGTTTTTGCCCCAGGTGCCGCAGCCCATGGACAGCGAAAACGGCAGGCCGTTGTCAAAGCTGCCGCCGGTGGCAATGCAATGCGCTTGATCGACGATGACACGGCTGACCGGCAGCTCTTGCCCCAAACGCAGCGCACGTGCGGGCAAGGCGCTGTGCAAACCGACCGAGTGGCCCGCGCCCTGAAAGGTGTAAATGCGCTCCACCAGCGCAATAGCGGCGTCAAAGTCAGGGGCGCCATACAGCGTGAGCACGGGGCAAAGCTTTTCGCCCGAGAACGGGTGGTCGTCGCCCACAGCGTCTTCCTCCACCAGCAGCACGCGCGGCTGCAGGGCTGCTATGTCCAAGAGTCCAGCGCGATGGGCCACCACGGTGGCGTTTTGACCGATGACGGCTTGTGACAGTTTTCCTTCGGGCCACATAACGGCTTGCAAAGCCTGCTTTTGTGCGGCAGTGAGCAGCACCGCGCCCTGGGCTTGCAAGGCGGCTATTGCCGCAGTGCGCACGGCGTCCAGCAGCACCAGGCTGTTCTCAGAGGAGCAGCTGGTGGCGTTGTCAAAGGTTTTGGAACGCAGGATGCGCTCAGCGGCCAGGGCCAGGTCGGCAGTCTCATCGACGATGCCCGCCACATTGCCCGCGCCCACGCCAAAGGCCGGGGTGCCGCTGGCATAAGCCGCGCGCACATTGGCCTGCGAGCCGGTGGCCACCACCAGGTCGCAGGCGGCCATGAGCGCATAGGTGGCAGCCTTGCTGATGGGCGAAGGCAGCAGTTGCACAAGGTCGCGCGGCGCGCCTATGCGGTCAAACTCTGCGTGGATGTATTCCAAGAGGCGCGCGCTGGTGGCCCAGCCCTTGGGCGAGGGCGCCACGATGACCGCGTTGCGCCCCTTGAGCGCGTTGATGATTTTGTAGGCCGGGGTAGCCGCCGGGTTGGTAGACGGCGTGATGGCGCAGACCACGCCCACCGGGCGGGCAATTTCGGTAATGCCGGTGGCGGCGTCCTCATGGATCACACCCACCGACTTGGCGCCCTGCAAGTCGCGCAGCAGGCCAAAAGTTT
>CAMDKE010000236.1 GCA_945901215.1 Comamonas sp. lk | reverse complement strand
CTGGCCGTGTTTTTTCTGGTCCCATTTTTCATCTTGCTGTACATCAGCTTGGTGGATATGGGCAGTGATATCCACCCTTTTAAGCCCTTGTGGGACAGCGAGACCGGTGTGCTGCGGCTCAAGGTTGAGAACTACCTGTCCATCTTTCGCGTCGAAGCGGGCGGGGCACTGTTTGAGACGGTGTACGTCAGTGCCTACCTGCGCTCGATTGGCTATGCATTTGCTACTGCGATTTTGTGCCTTGTGCTGGGCTACCCGTTTGCCTATTTCATTGCCCGGTCACGGCCCAGTGTGCGGCCGGCTCTTTTGATGATGGTGATGTTGCCGTTTTGGACTTCGTTTTTGCTGCGCGTCTACGCGTGGAAGGGCATTTTGGCGGATCAGGGGGTCGTCAACCAGTTATTGATGTGGTCTCACATCACGACCGAGCCAGTGCAGATGCTCTACACCAGCGTGTCCATGCTGGTGGGTATGACGTATGTGTATCTCCCGTTTATGGTGCTTCCGTTGTATGCCACCTTGGTCAAGCTGGACTTGCGCTTGCTTGAGGCGGCCAAGGACCTGGGGGCCTCGCCTTGGAAGGCTTTTTGGCTCGTGACGGTGCCACTGTCCAAGGCGGGAATTGTTGCTGGATTTATGTTGGTGTTTATCCCGGCAGTAGGCGAATTTGTGATTCCGTCGCTTTTGGGGGGGCCGGAAAACCTGATGGTCGGGCGCGTGGTGTGGGACGAGATGTTTACCAGCAACAACTGGCCGCGCGCCAGCGCACTGGCGGTGTCCATGATTGCGCTGGTGGTCGTGCCTTTGGCGCTGTACTACCGCCACCTGGGCAACGCCGCCCAGCCCATCGCTGACGGGCCCGTTGCCGACCCGGACCCAAGTCCCCGGGGAGTGACGTGATGCAGCGCTTTTTCCAGCAAAAACTGGGCGTGGTGTGGTTGACCATCATTTTTTTGTTTCTGTACTTGCCGCTGCTGTTTATGGTGGTTTTTTCCTTTAACAGTACGCGCCAGGACGCGGTATTTACCGGGTTTTCCTGGCGTTGGTACGAGTCGCTGGGACGTGATACCAAGATCGTGGAAGGCTTTTGGCTGTCTTTGCAGATCGCCAGCGTCACGGGCGTGTTGTCGGCCGTTTTGGGGACATTCGCTGCCTTCGTATTGGTGCGCTATCACCGTTTCTGGGGGCGTGCGGTGTTTTCTGGCATGGTCAACGCGCCCCTGGTGATGCCAGAAGTCGTGATTGGCTTGTCGCTCTTGCTTCTGATGGTCGGGATTCAAAATGCGGTCGGTTGGCCAGAGCGCGGGCTGCTCACCATCATTTTGGGGCACACCCTTTTGGGGCTTGCCTATGCGATGGTTGTGGTGCAGTCCCGCTTAATGGAGTTTGACCGTGCACTGGAAGAGGCCGCCATGGACTTGGGTGCCAGGCCACTGCAGGTCTTCTTTCTGGTCACATTGCCGCAGATTGCGCAGGCTATCGTGGCCGCGTTTTTGTTGTCATTTACCTTGTCATTTGACGATGTTGTGATCTCGGAGTTTTTGTCTGGCCCAGGGGTAAATACATTGCCGCAGGTGATCTTTGGCTATGCGCGTCGGGGCATCAATCCCACCATTTATGCGGCTGCAAGCCTGCTGATTGCTACAGTGAGCCTGGGTGTTGTGGCCTACAGCGTATGGGTCGCCCGAGACGCCCGTAAGCGCGCGCGGGATGCTCAGATCGACCGTGCCGCAACCAGGGTGTCCTAGTTGACTGAAGGTTGGCACAGGTGTTGCATCACGTGATGCTCTTTCGCCATGAAAAAACGGGTACAGTGTTCTGACAGGCTGCAAACGCCCGTGAGTGTCCTTTTATATTGTTCGGCTGCATCACTTATTCAGGAGATCAAATTGACCACAAACCAACTTTGCAAACGCTGGCAGGAATTATTTGGCAGCCTGGCGGTTGCCGTGGGAGTATTTGCTGGCACCGGATCGGCGCTGGCGCAAGAGGAAAAAATCCTCAATATTTACAACTGGTCGGACTACCTGGCCGAAGACACGATCCCGAATTTTGAAAAAGAAACGGGCATCAAAGTACGTTATGACACCTACGACAACAATGAAATCCTGCATGCCAAGCTGGTGGCTGGCAAAACGGGTTATGACATTGTGGTTCCGTCCTCCACTTTTGCACGCCTGCAGATGGATGGCGGCTTGCTGGCCAAACTGGACAAGTCCCAGTTGCCCAATTTGAAGAATCTGGACCCCGATATCCAGGCACAGATCGCCAAAATTGATCCGGGCAACCAATATCTGGTCAATTGGCTTTGGGGCTACACCACCATTGGCATCAATACCGCCAGGGTAAAGGCCGCACTGGGCAGTGAGCCCATGCCCGCCAATGTCTGGGAGCTGTTTTTTAACCCCAAATACATCAGCAAGCTCAAAAGCTGCGGCGTCAGCACCTTGGACAGTGCAACCGAGGTATTGCCCGCAGCGCTGCACTATTTGGGCAAAGACCCTTTCAGCAAAAACGCTGCTGATTACCAAGAGGCCCTCGCGTTGCTCAAGAGTGTGCGCCCTTACGTCACCTTGTTTAGCTCATCAGGCTATATCAACGACATGGCCAGCGGGTCGATTTGTATGGCGCTGGGATGGAACGGAGATATCAACATTGCACGCAGCCGCGCGCTAGAGGGTAAAACAGGCCAGGACGTGGTTGCTATGGTGCCCAAGACCGGTGCAGTTTTGTTCTTTGACATGATGGCCATTCCTGCCGACGCTTCGCACCCCAAGAATGCGCTGGCGTTTATGAACTACATCATGCGCCCCGAAGTACAGGCGGGCCTGACCAACAAGGTGAAATACGCCAATCCCAACAAGGAGTCGCGCAAGTTCATCAACCCCGAAGTCGCCAAGAACCCATCGGTTTTCCCTAGCAGCAGTGAAATGGAGACCATGGTGGCACCCAAGGCTTTGACCAACGATATCCGCCGACTTGCGACGCGGGCCTACACCTCGTTCAAAACCGGCATTTAGGCCCTCTCAGCGCAGACCAGGGAGGTCGTCCGGTGGCACACAAGGATTCAAAAGGCAGTGGCGGGGACGTCCCCCCCTTTTTGCAAATCAAGCGCATTGTCAAGAAATTTGATGATGTCTTCGCGGTCGATGAGGTCAGTCTGGATATCGCACAGGGTGAGATTTTTGCCCTCTTAGGTTCCTCGGGTTGCGGCAAGTCCACCTTGCTGCGCATGCTTGCTGGCTTCGAGGCGCCGAGCTCGGGCCAGATTTTGTTGGCGGGCCAGGATATTGTGGGCTTGGCGCCCTATGAGCGGCCGATCAACATGATGTTCCAGAGCTACGCACTGTTTCCCCACCTCACGGTGTGGGACAACGTCGCTTTTGGCCTGCACCGCGAAGGCATGCCAAAAAATCAGATCGAGGAGCGGGTTACGCAGATGCTGGACCTGGTGCAGCTCAAACCGTATTCCAAACGCAAGCCCCACCAGCTATCCGGGGGCCAGCAGCAGCGCGTGGCATTGGCGCGCAGCCTGGCCAAACGTCCCAAGTTGCTACTGCTTGACGAGCCCTTGGGTGCGCTGGACGCCAAGTTGCGCCAGCGCACGCAACTCGAGCTAGTGGACATCATCGAACAAGTCGGTGTGACCTGTGTCATGGTGACCCACGACCAAGAAGAGGCCATGACCATGGCCACCCGCATCGGTGTGATGAGTGAGGGCAAGATATTGCAAATTGGCCAGCCAGCCGAAATTTACGAAACGCCCAATTGCCTGTTTGTCGCGGACTTCATTGGCACGGTCAATATTTTTAAGGGTCGGGTGGAGGTCGATGAGCCAGACCATGTGGTCATCGCGTCTGCTGACTGCAAACACTACGTTAGCCACGGTATCACCGGAACCCAAGGTATGGACGTCCATGTTGCGGTTAGGCCCGAAAAAATGGTCATACAAACCGAAGCCGTGCGGGATGCTGATCGCGAGTCCCCGGCCGAAGTCGGCTTTAACCAGGCCCAGGGTGTGATTGAAGACCTGGCCTACCTGGGTAGCCTAACCACCTACCACGTCCGGCTCGATGGCGGGTCTGCGGTCAAAGTCACCCAGACGAATGCGGCGCGCCATGGCAGCTCCGCCATGACGTGGGGCGATAAGGTGTTCGTTTGGTGGTGCGGCAGTGACGTGGTGGTTTTGACCCGCTAGGTTTTCGATGACGGCCCTTGCTCGCAGCAACAACACGGTCTATGCCAAGTTCATGGGGCCGTGGGGTCGATACGTCGTCATCGGCGTACCCATGGTGTTTTTGTTGCTGGTTTTTTTGCTGCCCTTCCTGGTGGTTTTTAAAATCAGTGTCTCCGAAATGGACACGGTGTACTTCAAGGACCTACTCAGCGTCAAAGACGAGCTGGTCGTTTTGGCATTCAAGTACGGCAACTACATCAGCCTGACGCAAGACGCCCTGTATTTCAAGGCCTACCTCAGCTCCATCAAGATTGCTGCAATTACCACGGCGATTTGTTTGCTCATAGCCTATCCGTTTGCCTATTTTTTGG
>CAMDKE010000235.1 GCA_945901215.1 Comamonas sp. lk | reverse complement strand
GGCAACCAACTTTTTGCGCCAAGCATCCACATGTACGGGGGTCAATTTGGATACCTCCAGACTTGCAAAACGCAAATCGTTCAGTACGTAGCCCTTGAAGCGCCTTGCGGCGTCGCTTGCAGCGCTTTCGGTCTTGGTTTGCCTCAAATGTGCTACGTAGTTATCGCACACGTCCTTGATTGTTTTCTGCGCTGTAATTCCACCCTTGCCGATATGCCCGATGAGTTTGGCCGCTTCCGCCATAGCTGTGTCGAAGCGCTGATGGTCTGCTAGTTCGGCAAAATCGCCGAGTGACTTGTAGGTCTTTTGGGCAGTAACTAGGTCAAGACACCGCAGTATCCATGTTCCACCGCCCGTGGCGCTCATCTTGCGAAAGCCCAACGCAAAGCCTTTATTGATACGGCACCAGTAGGGCTCGCGCCTTGGCTTAAGTTTGGCACGGGCTGAAACGGTTTGAATTGCAGGAGACACAGTGAATTTCCAAGAGTACGGATAAGTACGGATAAATATACTGCACAATACAAGTCAATGGAAGACTTAATTCCATACAAATCAACAGCTTAGGACAATGCTGGACTATTATTCTCTACCTTGACATGGTGGGGGTCGTTGGTTCGAGTCCAATTGCGCCTACCAAAAACGGTATGTGAATGAAGCACTTAGCGGAAACGCTCGGTGCTTTTTTTATCTGTAACGATTGGCCGATTTCAATGCCAGACCGGCGGTCACTATAAATCCGGTGGTCGCGTTCAAACGGTAAAGAGGTTGCGCAGAAGCGCTAGCACCTGCGCCGACTGCGTGGGGCGCACCATCCGGTCCAGTTCCTGGCCACCGCGCAGCAAGACCAGGGTGGGCCACAATTTGACGCGAAAAGAGCGCCCAAGCGGGCGGCCTGCGCCGTCTTCAACACGCAAGTGGTTCAGGTCGGGAAAGGCTTTCAGCGCCTCGGTAATCGCGGGCTCTGCGCGCTGACAGTGTCCGCAGCCGTCCACGCCAAACTGCAACAGCAGATCATCGGTGCGTGCGGCGAGCTCGCTGCGGGTCAGTGCACAGGCTTGGTACAGGGTAGGCATGGTCATGGGTCACAGACTGGGGTTGAAGCGGTTGGGCCAATGCAAGCAGTTCAGACTTCGGGTGGCGACTGGCGGCGGATGGAGTAGTGCGGCAGCCGCCAGCTCACCAACACGCTGATGCCTGCAATCAGTGCACACAGCAAAAACGCAGCGTGCGTGCCGCTGACCAGACCTTGGCGCGCCGCCTCTAAGAGGGGCTCCGGATCCTGGCCCAAGCCGCGGGCGAGGGTCAGCATAGCGTCCTGGTCTTGCTGGCGGATCAAGAGTTGCGGCGACGACAAAAGCGCGACCAGCTGGGCGTCGCCAATCTGGTGACGCGCCACAGCAGCCGCGATCTCACGGGCATAAAAGGTATTGACCAACACACTGGCAACGCCGACGCCCACCATGCTGCCAATCATGCGGGTGGACTGCGCCAGTGCAGACGCCACTCCCATGTGGCTGCGCCCAGCCACGGCCATGATTTGCAGCGACAGGTTAGGCAGCTGAAAGCCCAGGCTGCTGCCGCACAGGGCAAAGACGGCCATGAGAAGCGCAGTTGGCGTGGTGGCATTCACTTGCGTCAGAGCGAGGCAGCTCAACATGGTACCCATCTGACCCCAGGCGATCAGGCGCTCGGCGCGCTGCAGGCGCGGTAGAAGGCGCGAGTTGACGATGCTGCCAACGGTGATGAACACCAACAGCGGCGTCATCACCACCCCTGCCTGGTGCGGCGACTGACCAAAGCTGCCCTGGAGCAGCAAAGGTGTGTAAAAAATCAACATGAACATAGTCAGACCCGTCAGCATGCCCAGCAGCATGAGCTTTCTCGCACCCTGGTTGTCCAGAATTTCCGGTGGAACGATAGGCGCTGCCGTGTGGTACTGGTGGCGGAAAAACCCATAGGTCAGCACTCCGGTCCCCACCCACACCCCCAGCGCCTGGAAGTTGGCAAAGCCATGCAACTGGCTGTATTCGGCAGCGCCCAACAGGCCACCCATCGCCAGTAAGAGCAAGAGCGCGCCCAGCCAGTCAATGCTGCGTCCACCCGCTACCAGCCCTTCGTGGTGCACGATGTGCGGAAAGTACGCCCACACCATCAGCAAGGCGGCTAGCGCCACAGGCAGGTTGATATAAAAAACATAGCGCCAACCCACGTTCTCGGTGAGCCAGCCGCCCATCCAGGGGCCTACCGCCAGCGCTATACCGAAGCCCGCCGACAGTAGAACCTGCCAGCGCACGCGCTGCACCTCATCGGGAAACAAATCGGGCACGCAAGCAGACGCCACCCCCAACAACATGCCTCCGGCCAAGCCCTGGCATGCACGCGCCAGTACCAGCTGCAGCATGGTTTGCGATGCGCCGCAGGCAATGGAGGCTAGGGCAAACAATAAAACTGACGCAAGTACAAAGGGCTTGCGCCCGTACAAGTCGCCCAGACGCCCGGTGATCGGAATCATCACTGCGTTACCCACCAAAAAGGCCGAAGCCGACCACTGGTACAGCGCGTAGCCACTAAGATCAGCCACGATGCTCGGCATGGCCGTTCCCACCACCGAGGTGTTCAGGGCAATTAGCATAAAGGCCAAGGAAATCCCCACCATGGCGGCTAAAGAGGCAAAAAAACTGCGTTCAGACTGCTCCATGAGCGACGTTTGTGGATTTATGGGGGAAAAGGATGCGGGCGCGTAGTGCAAAACCGCGGAGTGAAGCGTGGCCTTACGTTGGGGCCGTAGGCCCTTATTTTCCGCTAAAGATCGGGCTCTTGGCTAGTTTTCCGAAATGGCAATGCCAGCACTCACCGGTGGAATAGTCGGATACGGGCACGCATGATGGTTGACTTACCAGTTCCCGTAATGGGTCACGAGACCGTACCAAAGCGAACCCGCCTCGCGAGCCATCGTGGTTTGCCCGGAATTGGCGGTGGCGTTGGCAGCTAAATGGACCATTACTAATTTTTGAACCGGATCAACAAATATTGATTGACCGTAGACCCCCAAAAGGGCAAAGCGGCGCTGCAAGCCTGGGAATGTCCACAACTGATAGCCATAACCGTAATAGGCAGTCGCCGTTTTGGGGGCAAAAGCCGGTGGGTGACGCCTCCAATCGGTCGCCTCCAACAAAAATTCTTTCGGGATAATTTCGCCCAGTTCCGGTCGATCCGGGCGCTGGCCATCGTTTGCGAGCAGTATCCCCAAACGGGCATAGTCTTGTGCGGTAGCATTAAAGTTACCACTGGCCCACTCTAAGCCATCAGACCCAGCGCGCCAGAGTCCGGACGTTTGCGCCCCCATAGGCTGCCAAAGTCGTGGTTCCAGATAAGCGCTGAGAGTTTCCCCCGTAGCCCCCCGCATCACCAAAGCCAGCATATCGGTTTCAGCGCTGGCGTAGTTAAAAACTTCGCCTTGGCGGTGAAGCCGCGCAGTGATTACCTTGGCTGCGCCCGCTGCTCCACCGCGATAGGCTGCTGCCCCATAACGTGCCAAGTCGTCAACGCCGTTATACAGCTCTTCAAACTTTGCGCCAGAGGACATGCGCAGCAAATTTCGGATCGTCGTTTCGCCGTATAGCGACCCGGAGAGCGTTGGCGCATAGCTGTCGGCACGGTCATCCAAGGATTTAATTTTTCCTTCCCGCAAGGCAATGCCGATCCCCATCGCGGTAATGGTCTTTGCCATTGAGTTCGACAAAAAGCGGTGTTGCGCAGTGCGCCCATACTGGTAGCGTTCAAGCTGAATCGCTCCATCTTTGATAATGAGGAGCGCCATCGCAGGTTGACGTTTCAGGTAATCATCGACGCTGAGCCCAGTCTGTCTATTTATCGTCCACCGGTAAGCTGGTTCTTGGCTCGCGCGCGGCAATGGCAGCGCCTGGTCAGCGGGTTGCATCACGTTTGCAACGCCCCCAAATATGCCTGGAATCTCGGCCTGGTGGGTAAAGGAACCCACTCTGACGCAGGGGTCCATGAACCATGTCCGGACTGTCCCCACCGGGTACCCCTGCGTTTTACAAAGCGCGGCCTCCTCGGGTTCCGCATGCGTGAATCCGTGGCCCCAAAGTACGAACGCGATAAGAAAAATGCGTAGTTGCAACTTATTCAAAATTGAGTCCGTCGCTCGGGGAGGGTTAGCAGGCCTGGGCTAACCTTAGGATTTCATCCCTGTTGGTCTTAGAGAAAACGAGTTCCGCTGCGACAGTCCAATGGTGCCAGGCCCAATTCGAATGCTCTTTGGGGTTGAGTTGCACCTCCATCGCCCTGGGCACGCAAAGGCAAAAGCCGCGCTCCTCATTGCTGCTGGTTCCTGGAGGGTAGCGATGCAAATAGCGGCTGTAGATTTCAAAATGGTTGGTAGTCCCAGTGGGCACTAAGTGGTGCCCGCTCTCGAGCGCATCTATTCCCGTTTCTTCCCTTACCTCGCGAATAGCGGCCTCTTCAAAGCCCTCGAATTCGGGTTCCAGACTACCCGTAACCGATTGCCAGCCCACACCGTCTGCCCGCTCGATCAGCAAAATTTCAAG
>CAMDKE010000234.1 GCA_945901215.1 Comamonas sp. lk | reverse complement strand
CCCGCTTCACGTTGGCATCCAAAATCGCCACCCGTTGGCCAAAACACAAGGAGGCGATAGCCGCTGCGGTAGAGCGGCCAATGCCTGGCAAGGTCTCCAACACCTCGGCGCTGCGGGGGAATACCCCTGCGTGTTGCAACACCACGGTTCGCGCGCAGCGGTGCAAATTGCGCGCGCGGCTGTAGTAGCCCAGGCCGCTCCACAAGCCCAAGACCTCGTCCAAACTGGCATCAGCCAGGTGCTGCAGCGTGGGCAAACGCGCCACAAAGCGATTGAAATAGCCTCTGGCCGTGGCCACCTGGGTTTGCTGCAACATGACCTCTGACAACCACACCCGGTACGGGTCCTGGGTGTTTTGCCATGGCAAGTGATTGCGCCCGTGCTGCTGCTGCCAGGCAACCACCCGCCGGGCCAACACGCCGGGCGCGATCGGAGCCGTCATGGTTTTTGGCAAGTTGGGCAATAAAAGGTCGAGCGCTGGCCCTGTCGAATGGCGCGCACCACGCTACCGCAGACCCGACACGGCTGGCCTGCGCGGCCATAGACGGCGGCCTCCAATTGAAAATACCCCGATTCTCCCTGTGCGTTGGAGAAATCACGCAAGGTGCTGCCGCCTTTTTCCACTGCCCGGGTCAATACGGACCGAACGGCCTGGTGCAATAGCGCCAGCCGGACGCGGCTCAGGCGTGCGCAGCGTGTGGTGGGTCGGATTCCGGCTAAAAACAGCGCCTCGGAAGCGTAAATATTGCCCACGCCCACCACCACATCTCCTGCGAGGAGCGCCTGTTTGATGGGCACGCGGCGCTTCTTTAGCAAGGCGCAAAAGGTCGCTAAGTCAAACCCATCGCCCAAGGGCTCCACACCGAGTTTTCCCAACAGCTTTTGCGCCTGCGGGCTGTTTTGCGTGGGTGCAAACACCACGGCGCCAAAGCGGCGCGGGTCATTAAGGCGCAGCAGGCCATGCGAGGTGTGCAGGTCAAAATGGTCGTGCTTGCCCGCTGACCCGGCGTTTTCTGAAAACGCCAGACTGCCCGACATACCCAAATGCACCAACAGAAGGCCGTTTTGCAAATCCACCAGCAGGTATTTGCCCCGACGGCGTACGCCAACAACTTGCTGGCCCACCAAAAGCTGCGGATCACACCCCAGGGGCCAGCGCAAGGGCTTGCCCAAGACCACCGACTCGATGCATGCGCCGGCTATGCGCGACGCAAAACTCAGGCGGGTGACTTCGACTTCGGGTAATTCTGGCATGCGGGGCAAGCAAGTAGTTGGGAAATGGGACGCGGCAGGCCTGCACGCGCAGGCCTTGGATTATTATGGTCGCATGTCACGCATCACCCGAATACTTGCCGCAGCCGCCCTGGCCTGCACTGCCTGCGTGCACGCCCAGGGGACTCCGAAGGCGCCAGCGCCGGAGCCCGGGCCGCCTGCCCGGTCCGCGCTCACGGCCGAGCTGTTTTACCAGCTGCTTCTGAGCGAAATCAGCCTCCAAAACAAGGATATGGGCTCTGCGTACGGGCTGATGCTCAACGCCGCGCGCCAGGGCAATGACCCCCAACTCTTTGAGCGGGCAGTGGAAATTGCCTTGCGCGCGCGCGATTCCAACGCGGCCCTGGCGGCCGCACGCGCCTGGCAACAAGCGTTTCCCCAATCCCCGCAAGCCGAGCGCAACCTGCTCCAGTTGCTCATTGGCCTGAACCGCCTGGCCGACACACTGGCGCCTGCCCAGCGCATGGTGGCCCGCGCGCCCGAGGCTGAACGCGCTGCGACGATTACGGCTTTGGCGCGGATTTTTTCGCGTGCGAGTGACGCCAGTGGCGCCGCCGATGTGTTTGAAAAGGCATGCGGACCCGAACTGGCGCGGCGCTCCAGCGGACCCGCTGCCTGGGCCGGTGTGGGCAATTTGCGCTTGCTGGCAAAAGACAGACCCGCCGCCCTGATCGCCGCGGGCAAAGGCCAAGCACTCAACGCCCTCTCCGACGACGTGGCCGTGCTCAGCCTGAACCTGCTGGACTACCAGTTCGAAGCCGCGCAAGCCTTGCTGGCAGCATACCTGCAGGGCCAGCCACTGCCCGAAGTCCGCATGGGCTACGCCCGCAAATTGATCGACCTGCACCGCTACCCACAAGCCCTTGCCCAGGTGGAACGTATCAACCAAGAGCACCCCGGATTTGCCGACGCCTGGCTGGTGCGTGGCTCGATTGAATTTCAAAACCAGGCACTGGCCAAAGCCGAGGCGTCCCTCGCCACCTATTTGGCTTTGCCTGCGAACACCCCTGACGCGAGCGCCGACCAGGGCGAGGCAGAAACGTCTCGCGGCGCCGTACAGGCGTATTTTTTGCTGTCTCAAATTGCCGAAAAAAGCAAGGACCCCGCCCGGGCTCAGGCCTATCTTGCTCGCATCCATAGCCCGCAGGACGCTGCCCGGGTTCAGTTGCGCCGCGCCATGATTTTGGGCCGGATGGGGAAATTGGACGAGGCACGCGCGCTGATCCGCAGCCTGCCAGAAACCCAGAACGAGGACGTGCGCAGCAAAATCAGCGCTGAGATACAAATGTTGCGAGACAACCAGCAGGAACAGGCCGCCTACGATGTGCTAACGCAGGTGCTTGCACAATTCCCAGGCGACGCGGATTTTTCATACGAATTGGCCATGTCAGCCGACAAGCTGGGCCGCAGCCAGGAGATGGAAAAGCTTTTACGCGCCATCATTGCCAGCACGCCAGACTACGCCGCGGCCTATAACGCACTAGGTTATGCACTTGCGGACCGCAACGAACGGTTGACCGAAGCACGCCAATACATCCAAAAGGCCTTGGAATTCGCGCCCGATGATCCGTTTATCCTGGACAGCCTGGGCTGGGTGGAGTTCCGCATCGGCAACTGGGCCGAGTCGTTAGCCATTTTGCAAAAAGCCTTTGCAGCCCGACCCGACCCGGAAATTGCCGCCCATTTGGGTGAGGTTTTTTGGCACTTGAACCAACGCGAGCAAGCGCTGTCCATATGGGAACAAGGTCTTGCGCTCCATGTCGAAAATGAAACGCTCAAGGCGACTATCGCGCGATTGCGCGACAAACCGTGACAGGGGCGGGGCGTTGGCGGTCCGCTGCAAGGGCGCTATTTTTTGCAGTTTTGTGCGCCCTTCTCCAAACGGCTTGCATGACGACGCCCCCGCTGGAAACCTCCACCAACGAGGCTGCTAGGCAAAGGGTGTGGCAAGGTCGTATCGGCGTCAAGGTGGCGAGCAATCCGCCCCAGGCGTTTTCGGCCCATTTTGAGCTCAGCGGCACCAGTGAGGAGGGCAGCCTCTCGCTGAGCACCCCCCTGGGTACCAGCGTGGCACGCATGCATTGGGATGCTACTGGTGCCAGTTTGCGTAGCTCCGAAAAATCGAGGCAATTCGCCTCGGCCGACGCGATGCTCCAACACAGCCTGGGTGCTGCGCCGCCACTGAGCGCTCTTTTTGCTTGGCTGGCAGGCGAGGACGCAGCGGTTCCAGGCTGGGACGTTCAGCTGCAAGACCTCGCAGCCGGTCGCATCCATGCACGCCAAACCAAGGCGGCCCCTGGCGTGGATATCAGCATCATTTTCGAACTCCGATAATTCGCTGATGCAGTCCCTCTACGACATTGCCGCGCCGGCCAAACTCAATCTTTTTCTGCACATTACCGGACGGCGCCCGGACGGCTACCACCTGTTGGAATCGGTCTTCATCCTGATTGATTGGTGCGACCGCCTGCATTTCGACTTGCGACGCGACGGGCTACTGACCCGCGAAGACCTCACCTGGGCGTTGCCCACCGACGACCTGACCTTGCGCGCGGGCCGCGCGCTTCAAAAGGCAACCGGCTGCGCGCTGGGGGCACACATCGGCGTGTCCAAGTCCGTCCCGGCCCAAGCGGGTATGGGCGGCGGCTCCTCGGACGCAGCCTCCACTTTGCTGGCGCTCAACGTCCTGTGGGATTTGCAGCTGCCGCGCGCAGAACTGGCACGCATCGGGCTAGCGCTGGGTGCGGATGTGCCCTTCTTCTTATTGGGGAAAAATGCCTGGGTGCAAGGCATTGGCGATCAACTTACGCCCATTGATGTCCCCATGGCCCGCTTTTTGATAGCCAAACCCGACTCTGGGCTTGACACCCAGCGCATCTTTTCGGAGCCCGACCTCAAACGCAACACGGAACTTGCTATAATTTCAGGCTTCGCTGCAGACCCATTTGGCTTTGGCCAAAACGACTTGCAGCCTGTCGCTGAAAAGCATTGTCCCGGCGTAGGTGAGGCGCTTGCGTGGTTTTCGGGCAAGGGTTTGAAGGCAAGAATGACGGGCTCTGGCAGTGCGGTGTTTGCGCAATTGCCCAATGCAGTTGACACGCAAGATGCGCCCGGCGCCATGGTGTTGAAAGCGTGCAGCAGTTTGGAGGCGCATCCCTTGCTTGGATGGTCGTGAAGCGTTGGTTTATCGGTTAGCGGCAGTAGCTTTCTAACCCGTGTAGGGGAATCGCCAAGTTGGTTAAGGCACTGGATTTTGATTCCAGCATGCGAAGGTTCGAATCCTTCTTCCCCTGCCAAATTTTATTTGTGACCAAAAACCTACTAGCTCTGGATCCCCTCATGCAGGA
>CAMDKE010000233.1 GCA_945901215.1 Comamonas sp. lk | reverse complement strand
GCAAAGGCGGCGTGGCCTATTTGCTGGAGGCCGAGTTCGGCGTGGTCATGCCACGGCGCCTGCAGGTGGAGTTCTCAGGCGAGGTGCAAAGCTATACCGACCAACATGGCGGTGAAATGAGTGCGCAAGACATTTGGTCCCTGTTCTCCAGCACCTACCTGGACAGCGCCGCGCCGCTGCGCTACGTGGGCTACCAGTTGACCGAGCACCCGACCGACCCGATCGGTCAGGGCATCCGTCTGACGGTGGACGCAGCCGGTGTGCGCCACACCCTGCACGGCGCGGGCAACGGCCCCATCGACGCTGCAGTGCTTGCCCTGCAAACCCTGGGCGTGGACGTGCAGGTGCGCAGCTTTGAAGAACGCTCCACCAAAAGCAGCGGCCACGGTGGCGACGCCCAGGCCTGCGCCTTTATGGAACTCAGCACCGACGCCACCGACTCCCCCGACCGTTTTGGCGTCGGCCTAGACCACAACATCGTCACCGCGTCCATCAAGGCGCTGGTGAGTGGGGTGAATCGGTTGGGCTTGGTGCCGCAAGCGGCGCGGGAAGCGGTTGCGGCCTGACAGGTCAGACGTCTCTCAATGGCTTGACGCCATAAGTCTGCATAGCGGACGCTACTTGGGAATGCTCTGCGGTTTCGGCTGCATACAGCCGATAGCTCGGCGCCAAAATCGGTTCGACTGCAACCGCTTGGACCAAGACGACGCTGTGAATTGGAAAGCGTGGCCCCGCCATGGCTCGCAATGGTTCCACCCAGCGCGAAAACTCGACGTCTTGTTGAGTGACATTGCGTGCAATGCCGGTGACCTTGTATCCCTTTTGGACGAATACGTCGATGAAGCTGACACAAACGCGTGCGTTGGACATGACGTTTCTGGCGCTGTTCGGCGACGCAATGTTTGCGATGGCGATGTGCGTTGAATCGACGACCGCGAATATTTCCTTCGGCGAGACATTGGGTTGACCGGATTCATCAGCCGTCGCCAGCCAGCAAAGCACGCTTCGACTGGCTGACTCGCGGATTTGGGGTGTGAGCATTTTGAGTTTTAGTACTGAATTAAGCTTGGTGAAATTGTAATGAAAATGGAAAAAATGATGCCGTTTTTCCTTGATTCGACAATTCCAAAAAAGTCGGGAAGCGTGTCGGGAAGCGTTGACATGGTTGCCACATAGTAATAACATTTGGCATCCCAAAAAACTCACTTAGGCTGTCTCATGCACGTCTCCATCCGCCCCATTGGCAACTCTCGCGGAATCGTTATTCCGAAACCCATGCTCGCTCAGTTGGGCTTGGAGGACGGTGCGGACCTGACCGTTGAAAACGGCGCACTAGTCATCCGCAAGCCAGCGCTGCCTGCGCGGGCTGGTTGGGCCGACGCGGCCAAGGCGGTCGCAATGACCGATGACGATGGACTGGTGATGGGCGAGTTTGCCAACGAAGGTGACGAGGACCTCACGTGGTAGCGCGCGGGGACGTTTGGCTGGTCAACCTGGACCCCACCGTGGGTAGCGAGATTCGCAAATCGCGTCCCTGTGTGGTGGTGTCACCGCCTGAGTTGCACGACCACCTCAAGACGGTCATCGTGGCGCCCATGACATCGCAAGGCTTCGCGGCTCCGTTTCGGGTTCCTCTCAAGTTTCAGGGCACGTCGGGCTTGTTGGTGTTGGACCAAATCCGCAGCGTGGACAAGGTCCGTCTTGCAAAAAAGCTAGGCACTGTTCAACCCGCTACTTTGAAAAAAACGTTGCAGACGCTGCAAGAGATATTTGAGGTCTAAGTACCTGTCCAATGCCCGCCGCTGCAGCGCGCGATACCCGCCAGGTCCCGCCGAGACTGCACTTCGCCAAACCCCGAGCTCCGCAACAGATCACACACCGCACTAGCCTGGTCGTAGCCATGCTCTAGCAGCAGCCAACCGCCGGGTTTAAGGCGCTCACCTGCCTGGCCAATGATGGTGCGCAGGTCGTCCAGGCCGTCAGTGCCGCTGGCCAGGGCTTGCAGGGGTTCGTGGGTCAGGGCTGCCAGGTGCGCGTCGGCGGCGGCAATGTAGGGCGGGTTGGAAACGATGGCGTCCCAAGGGCCGTCCAGGCCTTGCAGCCATTCGCCCTGTGAAAACACCACGTTCAAATTCAGGCGCTGGGCATTGGCCTGTGCCACGGCTAGCGCGTTGGCGCTGAAGTCACGGGCATGCACTCGCACGTCTGGCCGCTGGTGTTGTATAGCCAGTGCTATGGCTCCGCTGCCGGTGCCCAGGTCTACGATTTGCGCGGCAGGCGGCAATATTTGCAAAGCCCAGTCCACCAGGGTTTCGGTGTCGGCACGCGGGCAGAGCACTCGGGCGTCTACCTGTAAATCCAATCCATAAAACTCCTGCTGCCCGGTGATGTAGGCCAGCGGCTCGCCCTGCAGGCGGCGCCGCAGCGCGGCGTCAAAACGGGTGTGCGTGGCGGCGTCCAGCAGGTCACCGTCGTGCGCCAGCAGCCAGGCGCGGTCGTGCGGGGTGCGGCCCAGCGCTTGCAGCAGCAGCATTTGGGCGTCTAGCCGCACCAGACCCAGGTCCGCAGCGTGGCGCAGGGCCGTTGCCAGCGTCGCCCTGCCGGGCGCGGCGTGGGTCAAGACAGCCCCACTTCCAGCGCCGCCATTTGCTGCGCCGCCTCATAGGCCTGCAATGCCTCCACCACGTCGCCCAGGTCGCCTTCCATGATGGACAGCAGCTTGTACAAGGTGAGGTTGATGCGGTGGTCGGTCAAGCGGCCTTGGGGAAAGTTGTAGGTGCGAATGCGGTCGCTGCGGTCGCCGGTACCAATCAGGCCTTTGCGCTCGGCGGCGTCTTTCGCGGCGCGCTCGGAGCGGTCTTTTTCGTGGATGCGGGCGGTCAGCACTTTCAGCGCCTGGGCTTTGTTGCCGTGTTGGCTGCGTCCGTCTTGGCACTCGGCCACGATGCCGGTGGGCAGGTGGGTAATGCGCACGGCTGAGTCGGTTTTGTTGATGTGCTGGCCGCCAGCACCACTGGCGCGGTAGGTGTCAATGCGCAAATCGGCCGGGTTGATTTTGATCGCCTCTTGCTCGTCGGGCTCGGCCAGCACGGCCACGGTGCAGGCGCTGGTGTGGATGCGGCCCTGGGTCTCGGTCACCGGAACGCGCTGCACGCGGTGGCCGCCGGACTCAAACTTGAGCGCGCCATACACGTTGTGGCCTTCCACGCGCAGCACCACCTCTTTGTAGCCGCCCAGTTCGCTGCCCGACTCGCTCATGATCTCGGTTTTCCAGCCCTGAGCGTCGCAGTAGCGCGTGTACATGCGCGCCAAATCACCAGCAAACAAGGTGGATTCGTCACCGCCAGTTCCCGCGCGGATTTCGATAAAGGCGTTGCGCGCGTCGTCCGGGTCTTTGGGCAGCAGCATGCGCTGCAACTCCAGCTCCAACTGGGCGAGCTCGGCACTGGCACTGTCGATCTCTTCTTGCGCCATGTCCATCATCTCGGCGTCGCCGTCGGCGGTTTTGAGCATGTCTGTGCCCGCAGCCAAGTCGGCCTCGCGGGCTTGGTAGCGCGCCCAGCGGCTGGCAACTGCCGCCACTTCGGTGTGCTCGCGCGACAGCACCAAGAACTGCGGCATGTCCTTCATGATGTCTTCGCGTGAGAGCAAAAACTCCAGCTCACCCAGGCGGTCGGCGTAGCGGGCCAGTTGTTGGCGTAAAAATGGTTTCATGGTCGGTTATGGGATACAGAAAATCGGGTGGCCAGGGGCACAAATTGGGGAAAGCGCTGGCGCAAACAGCGTACAGGCAGGGCGAAAAATACGCATAAGGCAGCGCTAAGCCGCCCGGTGGGACAGCGCCGCTAACGCTCTTTGCGCAGAAAGAAGTGTTCGATAGCGTGGCTGGCACGCTGGCGTGAGTTGGCGTCTGCGCCGTGCAGTTCGGCAAAAGCGCCGTGCAGCATTTTTTGCGTTAGCCCTTTGGATAGGGCCTCTAACACCGCGTCCACGTCTTCGCCTTTGGCTAGTGCTTTGCGCGCCCGCGCCAGTTCGCCCGCGCGCCATGCGTCGGCCTGTGCGTTGAGCTGCTGGATCAGCGGCACGCTGTTGCGCTGGTCCACCCAGTGCATAAAGCTTTGTACCCCGGCGTCCACAATCGCCTCGGCCTGGGCCACGGCGGCCTGTCGGCTGGCCTGTGCGGTTTGCACCACGCCTGCCAGGTCGTCCACCGTGTACAAATACACGTCTCCCAGGCGTTTGACCTCGGGCTCAATGTCGCGGGGCACGGCCAGGTCGACCATGAACATGGGCCGGCGTTTGCGTTTTTTCAGTGCCCGCTCGACCGCGCCCAGGCCAATGATGGGCAGGGTACTGGCGGTGCAACTGATGACAGCATCAAACTCGTGCAGACGTTCGGGAAGTTCGGCCAAATGCATCACCTCGGCGCCAAAGCGGCTGGCCAGCTTCTCGCCGCGCTCCAGCGTGCGATTGGCAATGGTGAGGGACATGGGGTTTTTGGCTGCAAAGTGGGTCACGCACAGGTCCACCATCTCGCCCGCGCCCACAAACAATACTTTCACTTTCGCCAGGTCCTCAAACAACTGGCCAGCCAGCCGCACTGCGGCGGCGGCCATGCT
>CAMDKE010000232.1 GCA_945901215.1 Comamonas sp. lk | reverse complement strand
TTGAAGGTTTCCAACAGCAAAGGTGCCGAACCGGCAACAAACAAGCGCATGTTGCGGGTGGACTCAGGCGTCAGTCCGGCTTCGGCCAGCAGGCGCACATAGAGCGTTGGCACGCCCATAAAGACGGTCGCCTTGGGCAGGTGCGCCAGTACGGCCTTGGGGTCGAACTTGGCCATCCAGACCATCTTGCTGCCGTTCAGCAGTGCGCCGTGGATCGCCACAAACAGGCCGTGCACATGGAAGATAGGCAAGGCGTGGATCAGTACGTCACCCGCTTTCCAGCCCCAATAGTCCTTGAGCACCTGCGCGTTGCTGAGCAAGTTGCCGTGGCTGAGCATGGCGCCTTTGCTGCGTCCGGTGGTGCCGCTGGTGTAGACGATGGCCGCCAGGTCATCGGCCTGGCGCTGCGCCACGGCGTGCGCGTCGCTGTGCATCGCGGCGCGTTCCAGCAGGCTGCCGGTGCGTTCCTCGTCGAGCGTGAACACATACTGCGTGCCCGCCTTGAAGGCGATCTTGCTCACCCAACCAAAGTTGCGGCTGGCGCAAACCACCATGGCGGGTTCGGCGTTGCCAATGAAGTACTCCAGCTCGGCGCTTTGGTAGGCGGTGTTCAGCGGCAAATACACATAGCCCGCGCGCAGGGTCGCCAGGTACAACACCATGGCCTCAACCGACTTTTCGGTGTGCGCCGCAATGCGGCTGCCAGCGGGCAGGTCGAGCGACTGCAGCAAATTGGCCACCATGGCAGTGGCGCGGTCCAGGTCGCGCCAGGAGTAATGCAGGCCACTGTCGGTTTCGACGGCGGTGGTATCGAGGTCAGCAGGAAAGGCCGCGCGCAGGGCGGCAAACAGATTGTGTTGGGCCATGGCGCGATGCGAAAACGATTAGATCAGTCCAGCTTGGCACCCGACGCTTTGACCACCTTGGACCATTTGGCCAGCTCGCTTTTGATAAACCCGTCAAACTGCGCTCCCGCCAGGTTGGGGAAATCCGCACCTTGGTTGGCCCAGATGGCTTTTGCCTCGTCGGTTTGGCAAGCGCGGCGCAGCTCTTCAGTGGCGCGCGCCTGCGCTTCCGCTGGCGTGGCTTTGGGGGCCCAGATGCCGTACCAGGTGCTAACGGTGTAGTCGGGCAGGCCCAGCTCAGCAGAGCATGGCACATCTGGAAAGGCGGGGTTGCGCTTGCCGCCAGACACCATCAGCGCCTTGATGCGCCCACCCTTGATATGCGCCGCTGATGAGCCCAGACCGTCAAACATCATGTCCACATTGCCGGCAATCAGGTCTTGCAGGGCAGGTCCCGCGCCGCGGTAGGGAATGTGGGTGATAAAGGTGCTCGTTTGCAGTTTGAACAGCTCGCCCGCCAGATGGTGGGAGGTGCCTCCGCCAGCCGAACCATAGTTGAGTTTGCCGGGGTTTTTGCGCACAAAAGCCAAAAATTCAGCCAGGTTGGCCGACGCCACTTTTTTAGGGTTGACAACCAAAATTTGCGGCACGCTGGCCACCAGCAACAGGGGGGCAAAGTCGCGCTCAAGGTCGTAGTCCAGTTTGGCGTACATGCTCGGCGCAATGGTGTGGTGCACCGCGCCCATGAACAGGGTGTAACCGTCGGCCGCGGCCTTTGCCGCCACCCCGGCGCCCAAGGTGCCGCCCGCGCCGCCCTTGTTGTCGATGATGAGTTGCTTGTCCGTCAGCCGGGAAAACTGCGCCGACAGGGGGCGGGCAAAGGCGTCCGTGCCACCGCCGGCCGGAAAGGGCACCACCAGCGTGACCGGTTTTACAGGCCAGGTCGATTGGGCCCAGGCGGGTAGGCCCAAGCCTGCAGCGCTTGCCAAGGCGGATTGAAGCAAAGTCCGGCGGTCGACCGCGCGTAGCTTGGGTAATTGAGAATGGGGCATGGTGGTTGTGTCCTATTTAATTAAATATAGCCTTGGTGCGGCGCTGCGGCCCCCGGTATGACCCTGGGTCTCGCTATTGTCATGCAACTGGCTTGGCAGTCTATGCCTATGGCCTTGGTGGTCCGCGTCACGGGTCCGACTTGTTGACGCCAAAAAATGCGGTCTTTTTGAAGGAGTCAACCTATGCAACTATTGAAACCATTGCTGTGCAAACACCTTTTGATGGCGATTCTGGCCTGCGCAGCCCAAGGCGCTTGGGCCCAGCCATTTGGCTTCGTCGCCCTGGGAGATCTGCCCTATGGCCAGGCGGCCCAGGGCTACATGCCCTACAAAGCGCTCATCCGCTCCATCAACCAGGAGCGGCCCATTTTTTCCATTCACGTTGGCGACTTCAAGTCGGGCTCCACTTTGTGTTCCGACGAAGAATCCAAGGTGCAACTGGGGCATTTCGGCCTGTTTGACAGCGCCCTGGTCTATACGCCGGGAGACAACGAATGGACCGACTGCCACCGTGGCAACAATGGCGGCTATGACCCGCTGGAGCGGCTGCAGGCCTTGCGCTCGGTTTTTTACCCGGTAGGGCTGTCTCTGGGCAAAAGGCCATTGGCCGTGCAAAACCAGTCTGCCAGCATGCCCGCCTTTGCCAACTTTGTGGAAAACCTGCGCTGGCAACACCAAGATGTGGTGTTTGCGACGCTGCACATCGTGGGCAGTAACAACAATTTTGAAGCGCGCGACCCGCGCGCTGTAGCCGAATTTTTTGAGCGGGAAAAGGCCAATACGGCCTGGATTCGCGAGGCCTTTGCCGCTGCCCGTCAAACACAGGCCAAGGCCTTGGTGTTTGCCATGCAGGCCGATGTGTTTGAGGCCAAAAGCCTGTGGGACGACTTTCCAGCGCACTCGGGCTTTCGCAACAGCATTGGCGAGACGCTGCTGCCGCTGGTGGCGCAAGCCAATATTCCTGTACTTCTGATTCACGGCGACAGCCATGTGTTTCGCTTTGACCAGCCATTTGCACTGAACAAAAAGCCGCTGACACAACTCACCCGGTTGGAAGTGCCCGGCGCCGGTGACGTGCGCGCTGTCCAGGTGACCGTAGACACGCGCCAGCGCAACCCGTTTGCGGTTCGTTTGCTCGAGCCCGCCATGCCCTGAAGGACACCGCTGCGGCATTGCGAGCGGGTCGCACCTAAAAACGCGGCAAATCCGGGTGTTTGAGCTGGCCGCCACGCACCAGCATCTTGCCGTACTCGGCACAGCGCTGCAGGGTGGGGATCACCTTGCCGGGGTTGAGCAGGCCTTTGGGGTCAAAAGCCCGCTTGACAGCAAACATCTGTTCGTTTTCTTCCGCGCTGAACTGCACGCACATGCTGTTGAGCTTTTCTACGCCCACGCCGTGCTCGCCGGTAACCGTGCCGCCCATGGCGACGCTGGTTTCCAGAATGTCTGCGCCAAACAACTCGCAGCGGCGCAACTGGTCAGCGTCGCTCGCGTCAAACATGATGAGCGGGTGCAAATTGCCATCCCCGGCATGGAACACATTGGCGCAGCGCAGCTGGTATTTTTTCTCCATCGCGCTAATGGCCAGCAGAATGTCGGCCAAGCGTTTGCGCGGAATGGTGCTGTCCATGCACATGTAGTCGGGGCTGATACGCCCGCTAGCCGGAAAGGCGTTTTTGCGCCCGCTCCAAAAGCGCAGGCGCTCGGCCTCGCTTTGGCTCACAGCGATTGCCGTAGCGCCATTGCTGCGCAGCACGTCGCTCATGCGACCGATTTCTTCTTCGACTTCCTCGGGCGTGCCGTCGCTTTCGCACAGCAAAATCGCCTCGGCGTTCAGGTCGTAGCCCGCGTGCACAAAGTCCTCCACGGCGGCCGTCATGGGCTTGTCCATCATTTCCAGCCCGGCCGGGATGATGCCCTCGGCAATTACGGCGGCCACGGCTTCACCGGCCTTGCGGATGTCGTCAAAGCTAGCCATGATGCAGCGCGCCAGCTGCGGCTTGGGCACCAGTTTGACCAAGACCTCCAGCGTCACCGCCAGCATGCCTTCGCTGCCCACCACCACACTGAGCAGGTCGTAGCCCGGCGCGTCGAGCGCCTGGGCGCCAAAGGTAATGGGCTCGCCTTCAATGGTCAGGCCGCGCACCTGCAATACGTTGTGCAGGGTCAGGCCGTATTTCAGGCAGTGCACGCCGCCGGAGTTTTCGGCCACATTGCCTCCGATGGTGCAGGCGATCTGGCTACTGGGGTCGGGCGCGTAATACAGGCCATAGGGCGCAGCGGCCTCGCTGATAGCCAGGTTGCGCACACCGCATTGCACGCGCGCGGTGCGGCTGTGCGCGTCAATCTGGATGATTTTGTTGAACTTGGCCAGGGACAGCGTCACGCCCAGGGCGTGCGGCATGGCGCCGCCGGACAGGCCGGTACCTGCGCCGCGCGCCACCACCGGCACGTCCAGCGCGTGGCAACTGCGCAGCACCGCCTGCACTTGCGCCTCGGTCTCAGGCAGGGCCACCAGCAGCGGGCGCTGCCGGTAGGCGGTTAAGCCGTCACACTCGTAGGGCGTGGTGTCTTCGGTTTGGTACAGCAGAGCATGTGCCGGCAAGTGCTTGGACAGCGCCTGCACGATGGTGGCCTGCAGACTAGAGCGTTGCAGAAGCTCTTCGGTACTTGCATTCAAGGGGGCGTTCATAGCTCGGACTGTACGGGAACTGGGCGCCCGCGCGCGTGAAGAAACTTGCAGTTGGGCGTGAATTTACCCCCCCTATCCCCCCGGCCCCCTTTCCACCCCCACCGGGGCG
>CAMDKE010000231.1 GCA_945901215.1 Comamonas sp. lk | reverse complement strand
AAGGTGCACCCGGAAGGCCTGCCGGACGATTCCATCCGCATCCAGTTGGAAGGTACGGGCGGGCAGTCCTTTGGTGCGTTCCTGTGCAAGGGCATTACCTTGTACCTGATTGGCGACGCCAACGACTACACCGGCAAAGGCCTCTCAGGCGGGCGTGTGGTGGTGCGCCCGAGCATTGATTTTCGGGGCGAAGCGGTGCGCAACACGATTGTCGGCAATACCGTGATGTACGGTGCCACCACCGGCGAAGCATTTTTCAGTGGCGTGGGCGGCGAGCGCTTTGCAGTGCGCCTGTCGGGCGCAACTGCCGTGATCGAAGGCACGGGCGACCATGGCTGCGAGTACATGACCGGCGGCACCGTGGCCGTGCTGGGCAAAACCGGTCGCAACTTTGCCGCCGGCATGAGTGGCGGCATTGCCTATGTGTATGACGAAGACGGCCAGTTCGCCAGCCGCTGCAACACCAGCATGGTGAGCCTGGAGCGCGTGCTCAGCGCCAAAGAGCAGGAAGCGCAGATCGACCACGCCGTCTGGCACCGGGGCGAGGCCGACGAGGCGCAGCTGCGCAAATTGCTAGAAGACCACAACCGGTGGACCGGCAGCAAACGCGCCCGCGAACTGCTGGACACCTGGGACACCGCGCGCGCCAAGTTCGTCAAGGTATTCCCCACCGAATACAAGCGCGCCCTGGCCGAGATTTATGCCAAAAAACAAGCCGTCGCGGCCAAAACCCTGGCCCCCGCTGCGCACTAAGCGCGCGTTCACCACCGTTCAAGGAACACCATCATGGGAAAAATCACCGGCTTCATGGAGTTCGAGCGCGTCGAGGAGGGTTACAAGCCCGTTCCCGAACGCCTGAAGAATTACAAAGAATTCGTCATCGGCCTGGACGACGCGCACACCAAAGTGCAAAGCGCACGCTGCATGGACTGCGGCACACCGTTTTGCAACAACGGCTGCCCGGTCAACAACATCATTCCCGATTTCAACGAGTTGGTGTTCCAGGGCGATTGGAAAAACGCCATCGACGTGTTGCACAGCACCAACAACTTTCCCGAGTTCACCGGGCGCATCTGCCCCGCACCCTGCGAAGCAGCCTGCACACTCAATGTGAACGATGACGCCGTGGGCATCAAGTCCATCGAACACGCCATCATCGACCGCGCCTGGGCGGAAGGCTGGGTTACGCCCCAGCCTCCCAAGGCCAAAACCGGCAAGAAGGTCGCCGTGGTCGGCTCCGGCCCCGCCGGCATGGCCGCAGCCCAGCAACTCGCGCGCGTGGGCCATGACGTGACCCTGTTCGAGAAAAATGACCGCATTGGCGGCCTGCTGCGCTACGGCATTCCTGAGTTCAAGATGGAAAAGTCGCACATCGACCGCCGCGCCACGCAACTCCAAGCCGAGGGCGTCACCATCCGCACCAGCGTGCTGATTGGCGACATGCCCAAGGGTTCCAAAGTCACCAACTGGGCCAAGGAAACCATCTCTGCCGCCCAACTGCAAGCGGACTTTGACGCTGTGCTGCTGTCTGGCGGCTCCGAGCAGTCGCGCGACTTGCCGGTACCCGGGCGCGAGCTAGAAGGCATCCACTTCGCCATGGAATTTTTGCCCCAGCAAAACAAGGTCAACGCTGGCGACAAGCTCAAAGGCCAATTGCGCGCTGACGGCAAGCACGTCATCGTGATCGGCGGCGGCGATACCGGCAGCGACTGCGTGGGCACCAGCAACCGTCACGGCGCCTCGAGTGTCACCCAGTTCGAGGTGATGCCCCAGCCTCCGGAAGAGGAAAACCGGCCCATGACCTGGCCTTACTGGCCGCTCAAGCTGCGCACCAGCTCCAGCCACGAAGAAGGCTGCGTGCGCGAATTTGCCGTTTCCACCAAGGTCTTTACCGGTGAAAACGGCAAGGTGACTGGCCTGACCACGGTGCATGTGGAGTTCAAGGACGGCAAGCTGGTCGAAATTGCGGGCACTGAAAAGCACCATCCGGCCGATCTGGTGCTGTTGGCCATGGGCTTTGTCAACCCGGTCGCCACCGTGCTGGACGCCTTTGGCGTGGACAAAGATGCCCGCGCCAACGCCAAAGCCAGCACCCACGAGCGCGGCGGCTACGCCACCAACGTGAAAAAAGTGTTTGCCGCAGGCGACATGCGCCGGGGCCAGTCCTTGGTGGTGTGGGCGATCCGCGAGGGACGCCAGGCGGCGCGTGCAGTGGATGCCTTTTTGATGGGCGCCAGCGACCTGCCGCGCTAAATAATTCGGGTAATCCCGTATGATCTCGCGCTCAACCCACATCCGCCATGCCTTTTGCCACAGAACCCCTTGTTGAACTCAAAAACCTGACCTTTGGCTATGGTGAACGGGTGATTCTTGAAGGGGTTTCGTTGGTGGTTCCGCGCGGTAAGGTCACGGCCCTGATGGGTGCCTCGGGCGGAGGTAAAACCACCATATTGCGCCTCATCGGCGGCCAAAACCGCGCCCAGTCAGGCCAACTGCTATTCGATGGCGATGACGTGACGCCCATGAACCAGACCCAGATGTATGCCGCGCGCCGCCGCATGGGAATGCTGTTTCAGTTTGGTGCGCTGTTTGCGGATCTGTCTGTTTTTGACAATGTCGCGTTCCCGCTGCGCGAACACACTGATTTGCCTGAGGCTTTGGTGCGCGACATCGTGCTGATGAAACTCAATGCCGTAGGGCTGCGCGGTGCGCGCGACCTGATGCCTAGCGAGGTGTCTGGCGGAATGGCCCGGCGCATTGCCCTGGCCCGCGCCATTGCGTTGGACCCGGACCTGGTGATGTACGACGAACCGTTTTCAGGCCTAGATCCGATCTCGTTGGGAACGGCGGCCCGGCTGATCCGACAACTGAACGACACCCTGGGCCTGACCAGTATTTTTGTATCGCACGAATTGGAGCAAACCTTTGCCATTGCAGACCACGTGATTATTTTGGCGAATGGAAAAATTGCCGCCCAGGGAACACCAGACCACGTGCGCCACAGCACCGACCCCTTGGTCTACCAATACGTCAATGCTTTGTCCGATGGGCCGGTGCGGTTTCATTACCCGGCAGTCAGCGTGGAACACGATTTTGGCCTTGAGGCCGCGCTATGAGTTGGCTCAAGCCCAGCAACCTGGGCTTTGCCGTGCGCTGCCAATTGGCCAACCTGGGCCGTGGCGCACGGCTGTTTTTTAAGCTCTTGACGACGCTGCCTGAAAGCCTGAGACGCTTTGGTCTGATTCGGGATCAAATCCATTTTTTGGGCAATTATTCGCTGGCAATTATTGCGGTGTCGGGATTGTTCGTCGGTTTTGTTTTTGGCCTGCAGGGCTATTACACCTTGCAGCGCTACGGGTCGTCTGAGGCGCTAGGTCTGTTGGTGGCCTTGAGCCTGGTCCGTGAGCTCGGGCCGGTGGTGACAGCCTTGCTGTTTGCTGGACGTGCGGGGACCTCGCTCACCGCTGAGATTGGTTTGATGAAAGCCGGTGAGCAAATCAGTGTGATGGAAATGATGGCGGTGGACCCGGTTTTGCGGGTGCTGGCGCCCCGCTTTTGGGCTGGCGTGATCACCATGCCCTTGCTGGCGGCTGTGTTCAGTGCCATGGGAATTATTGGCGGCTGGATCGTTGGGGTGGTGATGATTGGGGTCGATTCGGGCTCGTTTTGGAGCCAGATCCAAGGCGGCGTCGATGTATGGCGCGACGTTGGCAATGGAATTGTAAAAAGCGTGGTGTTCGGTTTCGCGGTCACGTTTTTGGCCCTGTTGCAAGGGTTTGAAGCCCAGGCTACGCCCGAAGGTGTGGCAAGTGCCACCACACGCACCGTGGTGGTCGCTTCTTTGTCGGTTTTGGCCCTGGATTTCATCCTGACGGCCATGATGTTTACGATTTAACGCTAGCAAAGAAAGGTGTTGCATGCAACGCTCAAAAAACGACGTCTGGGTGGGTTTGTTTGTGTTGATCGGCGCTGTGGCGATCCTTTTTCTGGCGCTGCAATCTGCCAATTTGCTGACTTTGAACTTTCAGTCGACCTATGTGGTCACCGCGAAATTTGACAACGTCGGCGGACTCAAACCCAAGGCTGCCGTGCGCAGCGCCGGGGTGGTGGTGGGCCGGGTGGAAAAGATTGTGTTTGATGACAAGTCATTCCAAGCCCGCGTAGTCCTGGCCATGGAAAAGCGCTATACCTTCCCAAAGGACAGTTCCTTAAAGATTCTCACCAGTGGTCTGCTCGGCGAGCAGTACCTGGGTATTGAGGCGGGCGCCGACGACAAGGTGTTGGCGAGTGGCGACAGCATCAGCAGCACCCAGTCGGCCGTGGTGTTGGAGAGCTTGATTAGCCAGTTTTTGTATAGCAAAGCGGCTGATGCCGTTGGCCCAAAACAAGGGGATTGAGGGTGAAAATCGCGCGCTTTATGGACCTCGCGCGTCACTGCGGCGTGTCCTGTTGCGTCGCCCTGTTTTGCGCGTGGAGCACCGCGAACGCGGGTACTTCCCCACCCGTTCCACACGACCCGCTGGAGTCTTTGAACCGCGTGGTGTTTTCCTTTAATGACATGCTGGACCGCGCAGTGGTCAAGCCCGTAGCGTTGGCGTACACCATTGTGGCGCCGCGCTGGGTGCGAAAAGGTGTGAGCAATTTCTTTGGTAACTTGGACGACGTCTGGTCATTTGCCAACAATGCCATCACCTTGCGGCCCGCAGCGACGGCGGACAGTCTTGGGCGTGTGATG
>CAMDKE010000230.1 GCA_945901215.1 Comamonas sp. lk | reverse complement strand
CCACACGCGCCACGTTCACGAGGGAAAAAAGGGCTTGTAGTGCAAATTCGGCTCCGGCTTCTTCCACGGTTTCACGAGCGGCGCCCTCGGCGGTGGTTTCTCCCATTTCCATAAAGCCCGCAGGCAGCGTCCATTTGCCAAAACGCGGTTCGATATTGCGTTTGCACAGCAAAACCTGTTCACCCCACACCGGAATAGTGCCCACCACCACGAGCGGGTTGACGTAATGGATGGTGTTGCAGGCCGGGCAAACCGCGCGCACCTTGGTGTCGCCGTCGTCGGGCAGGCGGTGCACGACTGCCGTGCCACAGGTCTTGCAGTGTTTGATGGGAGCGCCGTACAGAGTCAAAGTTGTGCCCCTTTTAAGCCGCCACTACAGCCACGCGAATGCCCGCCAGGCCGGTAATGTCGCCCTGCATCACGTCACCCGCTACCACCGCGCCCACACCGGCTGGCGTGCCGGTGAAGACCAGGTCGCCGGGGTGCAATTCCCAGGCCATGGAGAGTTGCTCAATGGTTTCGGACACATTCCAGATCAACTGGGCGATGGTGCTGTTCTGGCGCACCGCGCCGTTGACGCTCATTCCAATGGTGGCTTGGCCTATGTCGGGAACTTTCGCTGCCAGGGTGATGGCCCCTATGGGCGCCGAGTGGTCAAAGCCCTTGCTGATGCACCACGGGCGGCCCTGCTTCTTCATCTCGTTTTGCAGGTCGCGCCGCGTCATGTCCAGGCCTACGGCGTAGCCGTAGATGTGGCGTTGGGCGTTGGCGGCGGCAATGTTGCGCCCGCCTGTGCCGATGGCCACCACCAGCTCAATTTCGTGGTGCAAATTGGTAGTGAGTGAGGGGTAGGGCATGGCGACCGTGGTGCCGGGAGCAGCGTACAGAACGGCATCTGCGGGCTTCATGAAGAAAAACGGCGCCTCCCGCCCGGGGCCACCCATTTCCTTGGCGTGTTCTTCATAGTTGCGGCCCACGCAGTAAATGCGGTGTACCGGAAACTGTGCGGTCGTGCCTGCAACAGGCACGCTGACGGCCGTGGATGGGGCAAAGGTGTAGTTCATGGACATTTTGCGCGCGCGCTTGGATGGAATCAGGCGGATTGGGTTACCAGCTCAAAGTGCTCCACCATGGGCGGTGCGGCGAAAAATGGCCCCACCACCGCGCGCCAGGCCGCAAAGGCGGGAGAGCCGCGAAAGCCCACCGTGTGGTCTTCCAGCGTTTCCCAAAAAATCTGCAGCACGTAGCGCTCTGGGCTTTCGATGCTGCGGTTGACCTTGAATCCCTTGAATCCTTTGGCCTTTGAAATCACGTCCCCCAAGCCTTGGGCTATTGCCGCTTCAAAGGCTGCGTTCTGGCCGGGTTGGATGCGGATGTCGGCAATCTCAAGAATCATGGCAGGGCTCCAAGGTGTTTATCGGGGGTGAACCATGGGCTATGGCCACGTGCCGATGTTACCGGTCCGTGCGCGTATCCTTAGCACCATGGATTTTTGTGCGCCCGATCACCCTGGCTCCACCCCCTGGCCCCCCAACTGGCAGCGTCCGCAGTGGCCCGCGCCAGCCAAGGTGCGCGCCTTTTGCACCAGCCGCACCGGCGGCGTATCTGCCGCACCGTATGACAGCATGAACCTGGGCCAGCATGTGGGCGACTGGCCCGAGGCGGTCGCTGCTAACCGGTTTCAATTACAGCAGGTGCTGGGGGTGCGAACGGTGTTTTTGAACCAAGTCCATGGCTGCGAGGTGGTGGCGCTGACCCAAGCGCATACCGACGGTGTGCAGGCCGATGGCAGTTGGACCGCAGCCCAGGGCCTGGCTTGCACGGTGCTGGTAGCCGATTGCCTGCCGCTGCTGCTGTGCACCACCGATGGCAGCCACGTGGCCGCCTTGCACGCGGGTTGGCGTGGCCTGGCGGGCGCGCAAACCCCCGGCGCCGCGCCGCGGTCAGAAGCCGGTGTGATTGAGACTTTTTTACGTGCACAGGCGGCCTTGGGGTTAGGCCCTGCGCGCTGGATGGCATGGCTGGGGCCCTGCATTGGTCCGCAGGCCTTTGAAGTGGGCAACGAGGTGCGCGCGGCCTTTTTGCCCGGATCGCCAAGCGCCGCGCTGGCATTTGCGCCTCAAGTGCCGGGCAAGTGGCTGGCAGATCTGGCGCTGCTGGCGCGCCAGCGCCTGCATTTCGCTGGCGTGACCGGGGTTTATGGCAATGACAGCAGCGCGTCCTGGTGCACCGTGGGCAACCCGCTACGGTTCTTTTCGCACCGGCGCGACCGGGTCAGCGGGCGGTTTGCCGCTGGCATCTGGCGCATCTGAGGCGGCAGCTTGCCCGTGCGCCACAGCACGCGTCGCAGGGTCACTTTGCTGCGCTTCCTGGGCCAAGCGTGCGCGTTTGCGCGCCGGGGTTCCCATGAAATACAAGACCAGACCCACCGGCAAGAGCCCGTAGAGCACCAGCGTAACCAGGGCGCCCAGCACGGTGCCATTGCTGCTGGTGGCTTCGGCCACGGCCATCATCAGGGCGACGTATATCCAAGCAATCGGAATCAGGTACATGAAAGTTACGTTTCGCGTTTGTTTTGCGGGTTGCGGGTCGCCGTGTCAGGAAAAAGAAGGACAGGCACCGGATAATTGGACAACTATGCCTTTTTGGCACCCATGACGGCGCGTAATTTTGAGGAGATACCGTGGAAGACCAAAAAGACCTGTGGGCCCAAACGGCGGCGCAATTTCAAGAGACTTTAAGCCAAAGCTGGACCAAGGCGCTAGTTAATTTTCAAAATTTGGATTTCAGTGCGGCCACGGCAGCCATGCCCCCTATGGCAGCGCCTTCAGCACCACTGCACTTTTCCACCGAAAAGTTGCAGCAATTGCAGCAGCAATACCTGAGCGAAGCCGCCGTATTGCTCACCCAGGGCTTTTCCGCTGCCGCTCCCAAGACCGACGACAAGCGTTTTTCCGGCGCGGCGTGGTCCGATAACCCACTGGCTGCCTACACCGCCGCGCTGTATTTGCTCAACAGCCGCACCTTGATGGGTTTGGCCGACGCGGTGGACTCCGACGAAAAAACCCGCAACCGGGTGCGTTTTGCGGTGGAACAAGGCGTTGCCGCCGCAGCGCCGAGCAATTTTTTGGCTTTCAACGCCGAGGCGCAGAAAAAAGCGATTGAGACCAAGGGCGAGAGCATCGCCAAGGGCTTGCAAAACCTGCTGCACGACGTCAACCAAGGCCATGTTTCCATGACCGACGAGAGCCTGTTTACCGTCGGAAAAAACGTGGCCACCACCGAAGGCGCTGTGGTTTTTACCGGTGAATTGTTTGAACTGATTGAGTACAAGCCTCTGACGGCCAAGGTGTTTGAGAAGCCGTTCCTGCTGGTGCCGCCGTGCATCAACAAGTTCTACATCCTGGATCTGCAGCCCGAAAACTCCTTGATTCGCTACGCCGTCGCCCAGGGCCATCGCACCTTCGTGGTGAGCTGGCGCAACCCCCAGGCGGATTTGGGCCACAAAACCTGGGACGACTACATCGAAGATGCCGTTATCAAGGCCATCGCGGTCACGGGCGACATCGTGGGCAAGTCCGGTGTCGAAGGCGGTATCAACGCACTGGGCTTTTGTGTCGGCGGCACGATGCTAACCACGGCCTTGGCGGTCCTAGCTGCACGGGGGCAGCACCCAGTGGCCAGCGCCACGCTGCTGACCACCTTGCTGGACTTTAATGACTCCGGCATCATGGATGTGTTTATTGACGAGGCCTTTGTCCAGTTCCGGGAAAAAGAGATGGGTCAGGGTGGCCTGATGAAGGGCCGAGACCTGGCTTCGACCTTCAGCTTCTTGCGCCCCAACGACCTGGTGTGGAACTACGTGGTGGGCAACTACCTCAAAGGCGAAACACCACCGCCCTTTGACCTGCTTTACTGGAACTCCGACGCCACCAATTTGCCTGGCCCTTTTTACGCCTGGTACTTGCGCAATACCTACCTGGAAAACAAGCTGGTCAATCCGGGTGCTGCGACGGTGTGCGGCGAACAGATTGACCTGGGCCTGTTGGACCTGCCGGTCTATGTTTACGGTTCGCGGGAAGACCACATCGTTCCCATCGGGGGTGCTTACGCTTCGACCCAAGCGCTTCCTGGGAAAAAGCGCTTTGTGATGGGCGCCTCCGGCCACATCGCCGGGGTGATCAACCCCCCGGCTAAAAACAAGCGCAGCTATTGGATTCGTGGTGACGGCAAACTGCCCAAAACCCACGCAGCGTGGCTGCAAGGCGCTGTCGAACACCCAGGCAGTTGGTGGACCGACTGGTCGCAATGGCTGCAAGCACAGGCGGGCAAGCAGATCGCGGCACCCAAAACCTATGGCCGGGGCAAGTACAAGGCGGGTACCCCCGCACCGGGCAATTACGTGCTCGCCAAAGCCTGATTTGCTTAGTGGCTAGGGCACCATTCTTTTTCTTTTCTTCACCCATAAACCATACGGAGCAATTTCATGGAAGACATCGTCATCGTCGCGGCCACCCGGACCGCTGTAGGTAAATTTGGCGGCAGCCTGGCCAAAGTGCCGGCACCCGAGTTGGGCGCTGCTGTCATCAAGAATCTGCTGGAGCGCACCGGGCTAAGTGCCGACCAGATCGGCGAAGTCATCATGGGCCAGGTGCTGGCTGCAGGCTCGGGCCAAAACCCGGCGCGCCAGTCACTCATCAAGAGCGGCGTGGCCAAAGAAACCCCGGCGCTCACCATCAACGCC
>CAMDKE010000229.1 GCA_945901215.1 Comamonas sp. lk | reverse complement strand
TCGCCTGCGCCGACTTTGCTTGCAAACAAGGCCAGCCCGAGCAGCATCACGGCGCTGGACAAGGCGCCACGCCATTGCCGCTGCCGCACCAGGGTGATCAAAATCGCCAGCACGGACAGCAGCGCCAGCGCATCGGCCAGCACGCGCTTTTGCCCTGCGCCCACCACGATCGCTCCCAGCACCGCCATTGCGCACATAAATATCCAGGCAAACCGCGTGTTGCGCGTCACCAGCGCGTCTGGCCAGACGATGGCCACCGCGAGCAGCGGAAACGCCGCCACGGCGCCCAGCATTGAGGCAAATTGGTGCCAGGTGGGCAGCGGGTAGATGCCCGAGAAACGCAACACCCCCAGCAATGCCGCCACCGCAAACAGCGCGCACGCCAAGCGCAGTGCCACCGGCGCCTGCGTACGGCTGGCAAGCCACAGGCTTACCAAGGCCAGCAGCCCGTCGGTAAAAGCCATACTAGACATGGGCCGCTCCTCGCACACGGGGGTGCAGCCAGGCGTAGCCCAGCGTGCCGTAGACCAGCACCATGGCGCCCGAGAAGCTAAAGCGCTGCACCGGCGTAAAGCCTTTTTGGGCAAACAAGAAATACATCAGCAGCAGCGACCCGACCACGGTAATGGCCAGCGCCACCCGGCGCATCACCTGCGGCGCTGGTGTGGCAAAGCGCACAAACTTGTCCGCCTCAAAATGCGCGCTCAGCGGCGGCGCCTGCGGCGCCTGCCAGCCCGGGCCGGCAAAAAAGCACATCAGCTTGTTGCGCCAGCCCGCAGTTGCCCGCGCCCGTGCCACGATGGCAAAGTAATGGTGCACATTGCCCCACACGGGGTTCCAGCTGTGCAGGGGTTTGCGCACGCCGTACATGGGTTCCTCGTCAGCGCGCTCGTCGGCATAGGTGCCAAACATGCGGTCCCAGATGCTAAAGATGCCGCCGTAGTTTTTGTCAATGCAGTAGTCGTTTTGTCCGTGGTGCACCCGGTGGTTGGACGGGGTGACCAAAAACAGCTCCAAAAACCCCAGCCGCCCGATCAGCCGCGTGTGCACCCAAAACTGGTAGACCAGGTCAATCACCGCCACGGTCAAAAACACCTTGAGCGGGAACCCCAGCAAGGCCAGCGGCGTATAAAACACCCAACGAAAGTAAAACCCGGTAGACGACTGGCGCATGGCCGTGGACATATTGAACTCTTCGCTGCTGTGGTGCACCACATGCGCGGCCCACAAAATGTTCACCTCGTGGCCGCTGCGGTGCACCCAGTAATAGAAAAAGTCGTACAACACCAGCGCCAGCACCCAAGTCAGCGGGTTGCTGGTGTCCCAGGTAAAAGCGCCAAAGCGCTCTACCAAAATCGCGTACATCGCCACGCTGATGGCGCCGCCAATGGTGTTGACGAACTGGCTCATGGTGCCGATGTTCATGGACGTGAGCGTGTCCTGAAACCGGTACACCTGCACGCCACGCCGGTGCGCCACCCACAGCTCGATGGCGACCAGCAGGAAGAACACCGGAATGGCAAACAGGTACGGACTCATAGGCGGTGCTCCGGAAATTGTGAGTTCAATGAAATTCGTGTTGAAAGAAGCGGGGACTCTAAGTGACAGGATTTGCACGGCCCTCAGGGTAAACCCCCGGGCGGCCTTTCTTTTTGTCGCCCAGGTGCCCGCCGCAGGGCTCGGTGCCTGTGTCAACGCGCCTGGCCAGCGCGCGATAGCGGCAGCCCGCTTCGCGAAGGTTCTAGCCGCCCGCGCCAGGGGGCTGTTTAGGGGGTTTGCGCCGGCGTGTTGTCAGCGCTTTGCGCTGGGGCGGCCGGGGGGCTTGCGGCTTCGGCGGGCGGGAGCACGGTCATATTGGAGGGGGTGTCGCCAGCCGGTGGCGTCTCGGGGCGGCTGAGGCGGTCCCAGGTGGCGTCCAAAGCACCGCCCACCAGGTCGTCCAATAGGCTTTTGGCCGCGCGTTCAAAAGAGCCACCAGAGAAGGTTTTTTTTGGCGGCGGAATGTATTTTTCGGCCACGCTGCAATCGCGCGATTGAAAGGCGGAGCCGATATAGCTGTTGACGCAGGTGGTGGTGGTTTCTTGGGTTCCCCAGCGGCCGCCGCCCCAGGGTGGGGGGACCTTTTTCGAAGCCGTGGTGGTTTCGGTTTTGGTCCAGGGAAGTTCGGCCAGGCCTCCGGCGCAACCGGTGAAAAGCACCGTGAGGGCCAGGGCCAGTGTCAGACGAGACAAAGTGGGCATGGGGTCGTTCAACTAGTAGATCGCAAGCAAGGCCTTGCCTACGCTCAACGAATCAATTGCCTATTGGTTGACGGTTGTACTAATGGAGAGCAAATTTCTCCCTGCGCCAGCGCCTTTAGCTGCCCAGCACCAGCCTAAACGCCAGCCCCGCAAACACCACACTGGCCAAGCGGTTGAGCCCCATTTGTGCCTTGGGCGAGTCTTGCAGCAACTGACCAAAGCGCCCGGCCAACAGTGCTATCGCGCCAAAAGTGAGCAAGGTGGCGAGCATGAACACGCCGCCCAGCAGCAAAATTTGCATCGCCACCGGGCCGCTTGACGGCTGCACAAACTGCGGCAAAAAGGCCAGAAAGAAAAGCGCTACCTTGGGGTTGCTGATGTTCATCAGCACGCCGCGCAGGTAGGTTTGGCGCACGCCCATTGCTGGCATGGACTCACCTGTGCCCATGCCAGCCGGTGCGCGCCATGACAGCCAGGCCAGCCAAAGCAAATAGGCTGCGCCCAGCCCCTTGAGCACCGTCAATGCGGCGCTGGACGCCGCCAGCAGCGCCGCCAGCCCCAGAGCAACGGCGCCGGTGTGAAGCAGCAGCCCGCTGCACAGCCCCAGCACCACCCACAGCCCCGCGCGTGCGCCGTGCACCGCTGCGTGCAGCAGCACAAATACATTGTCCGGCCCCGGCACCAGCGCCAACAGCACAGATGCGGCAAAAAATGTTTGAACGGTGTGCGCGCTCAACACGGCGCGGTCTTCAACGCGCTGCCTCCGCCAGGGTTTGGGCCATGGCGTTGTGCTGCTCAATCAACGGCCACAGGTCCACGGTGGTCAACTGGCCGTCTTGCACCACAACCCGGCCATTGACCACGGTGTAGGCGGCGTTGGCGCTGGCGCACAGCAGCAGGCTGGCCACCGGGTCGTGCACGGCGGCACCGGCAAACTGCAGGCTGCGCAGGTCAAACAGTGCCATGTCGGCGCACATGCCGACCTTGATCTGGCCAATGTCGGTTCGGCCCAGCACCTCGGCACCGCCACGGGTGGCCAGGGCCAAGGCGTCGCGGGCGGTCATCTCCAGGGCCGCGGTGTCGCAGCCAAAGCGGGTGTTGCCCTGGGCGTCGACCGTTGGGGCTTCGAGTGATTTGCGCAGGCGCGCCAGCAGCATGGCCTGGCGCGCTTCGCCAAGCAGGTGGGCGCCGTCGTTGCTGGCGCTGCCGTCCACGCCCAGGCCCACTGGCACGCCAGCGGCCAGCATTTTGCGCACCGGTGCGATTCCGCTGGCCAGGCGCATATTGCTGCACGGGCAGTGCGCCACACCGGTTCGGGTAGCGGCAAACAGGCTGATGCCCTCGTCATCGAGCTTGACGCAGTGGGCGTGCCACACGTCCTGGCCCAGCCAGCCCAGATCTTGCGCATATTGGGCTGGCGTGCAGTTGAACTTCTCGCGGCTGTAGGCGATGTCGTGGTCGTTCTCGGCCAGGTGCGTGTGCAGGCGCACCCCGTATTGGCGCGCCAGCTCGGCCGAAGCTTTCATCAGGTCGCGGCTGACGCTAAAGGGCGAGCAGGGCGCCACGGCCACCTGTGTCATCGCACCATGTTTGGTGCCGTGGTAGCGCTCGATGACGCGCTGGGTGTCTTGCAGAATCAAGCTTTCTTTCTCTACCAGGTGGTCAGGCGGCAGGCCGCCTTGCGTTTGCCCCACGCTCATGCTGCCGCGTGTGGCCACAAAGCGCATGCCAATGGCGCGCGCGGCCTCGATGCTGTCGTCCAGCGTCACGCTGTTGGGGTAGATGTAGAGGTGGTCGCTGCTGGTGGTGCAGCCGCCAAGCAGCAGCTCGGCCATCGCCACCTGCGTGCTGGTGTAAACCATGTCGGGTGTCAGGCCCGCCCAAATCGGGTACAGGCCGCGCAGCCAGCCAAACAGTTCGGCGTTTTGCACTGCCGGAATCGCCCGGGTGAGCGACTGGAACATGTGGTGGTGCGTGTTAACCAAACCCGGAACCAGCAGGTGGTGGCGCGCGTCGATCACCACGCCAGCTTGGTGTGGAAGGGTTTCGGCGGGGCCTATGGCGGCTATCAGCCCATCACGCACCAGCACCGAGGCATTGCGTAACTCGCTGCGCGTATCGTCCTGTGTTGCGATGGTGTGGGCGTTGTGTATGAGCAGGGTGGACATGGGGGCATTGTGCCGTGGTGCAAATGGCTGGGGCCTATGATTGACTTTATGAAGTCCTCAACGCCTCACGCACCCACGCCCCAGCAAGAGCCGCGCGCTTTTCTGCGGGCTTTGTTCCACGCTGCCGTGCAACGCGCCTTGCCCTTAAACAACACGGCCGCTTTTTTACCCCCACCACCTAAAGGACGCACCCTGGTGCTGGGCGCAGGCAAGGCCGGTGGCGCTATGGCCCAGGCGGTGGAGGCCTTGTGGCCAGCGGATGCTCCGCTGTCGGGCTTGGTGGTTACCCGCTACGGCCACACACCGCCGCGCCCACCCGGCCTGGCGCAGCGCATAGAGGTGGTGGAAGCCGCCCACCCG
>CAMDKE010000228.1 GCA_945901215.1 Comamonas sp. lk | reverse complement strand
TGACCCAGTTGGCCAAGTGCTGCAAGCCAGCGCCACCAGACCTTATCAGCGGCTTTGTGACCCGTGGCAAAGGCGTCAGCGTGCACCGCGCCGATTGTTCCAACCTGCGCAACATGGTTAACCGCAGCGGCGACCGCGTTATCGACGTGCAATGGGGCGGTGCAGGCCATGCGACGGGTAAAGACGCCAGCGTTTACCCTGTGGACGTGGCTATTGAGGCGGTGGACCGCCAGGGCTTGCTGCGCGATATCTCGGAGGTCTTTACCAAAGAAAAAATGAACGTCATCGGCGTACAAACCCAAAGCATCAAGGGCATTGCCTGGATGACCTTCACGGTGGAGGTTTCCGACTCTGGTCGTTTGTCTAAGGTGCTGTCCTTGGTGGACGGTCTGGCTGGCGTACGCATCGCCCGCAGACGCTAGCTACTGCGTACCAAAAATGCGGTCACCCGCATCGCCCAGACCCGGCAAGATGTAGCCGTGGTCGTTGAGTTCACGGTCTATGGCTGCAGTAAAGATCTCCACGTCCGGGTGCGCCTCGTGCAAGGTGTTAATGCCTTGCGGGACGGTAAGTAAACACAAGAACTTGATGGACTTTGGCTTGCACGCCTTGAGCCGGGTGATGGCCGCCGAGGCGGAATTTCCGGTGGCCAGCATCGGGTCAACCACGACAATATCTCGCTCGTGCATGTCCTTGGGCATTTTGAAGTAGTACTCCACCGCTTGCAGGGTGGCAGGGTCACGGTAGATGCCAATGTGGCCTACGCGCGCGCCCGGCACCACGGACAACACGCCGTCCAAAATGCCGTTACCCGCGCGCAAGATGGACACAAAAACTAATTTCTTGCCGTCAATCACTTTGGCTTGCATCGTCTCCAGCGGCGTTTCGATCTCGACATCCTGGGTCGCCATATCCCGCGTCACCTCATAAGCCATCAGGCTGCTGAGTTCGCCCAGCAGGCGCCGAAAGCTGTTGGTGCTGGCCTCTTTTTTGCGCATGAGCGTGAGCTTGTGTTGAACCAACGGGTGGTTGATCAAGTGAACATGGGGGCGCGCCGAGGCGGATATTTGAATCATGGCAGTGGGCTAAAAGCGCGCTGATTAACGCGGCATGGGCAATAAGTGGATGGTGGGTTCTGCGACGCTCGAACTCGCGACCTACGGATTAAGAGTCCGCTGCTCTACCAGCTGAGCTAAAAACCCGGTCGCGGTCATGGTACCAAAACGGCGGCGCAGGCCTACCAAAAACAAAAGCCACAGTGCGAACACGGTGGCTTTCTCATTGAAGATGTTGGTGGGACGTGCGGGGGTCGAACCCACGACAAACGGATTAAAAGTCCGCTGCTCTACCAACTGAGCTAACGTCCCGTCAGTAACCGGTTAACGGCTGCTGCCAAGCCCTAAATTATAGCGTTTATTTATTGTCAAACCGACGCGCGAAGCGAAAGCTTGTCGATGACCCAGCCTGCGGCACAAAGGCCGAAGGTGGCCGTCACAGTCACCAAAGAGCCGTAGCCATGGCAATTCAAGGTGCTGTCGCCCTGCGCTTGGGCTGAGACTACAGGTTCAGGACTGCTCACGCAGGCGACACCGATGTTCCTACCCTCTTTCGGAGCCTGGTGAAACTTGCGCAAGCGGTAGCGAACCTGAGCCAACAGAGGGTCGTGCGTACAGGCACTCAGATCCAAAATGTTCACCGCTTGGGCATGGCGTTTCCCCCCGGCAGCCCCCACCGAAACAAACAAGGTTTTGGTGCTCAGCGCCCAATGTGCCATGGCCGCTTTAGCGTTCACTTGGTCACATGCATCGATCACTGCATCGGCATCAAACGGTACCAGTGACAACCAGTTACTTGCATCGACAAAATCGTCGACCCCGACCACTTGGCAGTCCGGGTTGATGAGTGCAATGCGTTGGGCCATAGCGCTGATTTTTGACATGCCCAGTGTGGGTGTAAGCGCATGAACTTGGCGGTTGATGTTGGACTCGGAAACATGGTCCATGTCGATGAGCGTAATGCGTCCCATGCCACTGCGAGCCAAGGCCTCGGCCGCCCAAGAGCCGACTCCCCCCACGCCCACCACCACGACATGGGCGCCGCGGATGGCTTGGCCGGGTCCTGCGCCGTACAAGCGGTCCAAGCCCGAGAAGCGACGCACACCCTCAGGTTGCTCGGCGAATTCGGGTTGGATAGGATTCTTCACCATCGCGCCTCCCCGAAGCGGTGGTGTCGCAGGCATTATTTCAACCGAGCCAGTCGGTCTTTGGCGGCGTCTGCCGCTTCGCTTTTTGGGTGTTCTGCAACCAGGTCTTCGAGCGTTTTGCGCGCAGCCTTGGTGTCTTTCAATTCCAGCTGGCAGTTGGCAACTGCCAATTGCGCTTCAGGGATGCGCAGGTAATTGGCGTTTTGTGTGATCAGGCGTTGAAAGGTGGTCATCGCGGCTTTGAAATCCTTGCCCACGAACTGTGCGTTACCCAACCAAAATAAGGATGCACTGGTGTACCCGCTTTGGGGGAAGCGCGCCAGCAGATCAGTAAAGCCGCTTTGCGCAGCCTCAAATTCGCCCTTGCGAAAACTGGCCAGGGCGAGTTCAAAGTTACGCTTTTCTGCCGGGTCTGCGTTGAACTCGCTGCCTTCGTGCGCTACTTTGAGCGGTTCGAGTCTGCGAAGGCGCTCGTCCGTGGCTTTGGCGGCATCGGTCTGGCGGCGTTGAGCTTCTGATAGTTCGCGCAAGAGCTGCTCGCCTTGGCCGCGGATTTTTGCTGCCTCGGCCGCGTTCGCATCCAATTGATTTTGTAAGTCAATCAGGCTGCGCCGCAAGCTCGCCGCTTCTTCAGCGTAGCGCTTGGATTCTTCGGCGTAGCGTTTGGATTCGTCAGCGATTTTCTGGTCGGTTTCTTTGCGCAACAATTCAAACTTTTGGCGCAGCTCCAAAATGGCGCGCCGGGCCTCTTCGTCATCAAAAATCCCTGCGCCGGCATGGCTGGCCAGGGCGAACAGCGCCGCTGCGCCAAACCAGTGGCGAAGCGCACGCCCAGTAGCACGGGGACGCAATTTCATCGTGCGGTGATCTCAGCGCGGCGGTTCTTTTCCATGGCAGCTTCAGACCCACCGGCCACGGCGGGTTTTTCTTTGCCGAAGCTCACGGCCTCCATTTGGCTTTCAGAAACGCCCAGCAGGCTCAATGCTTTGCGAACCGCCTCAGCACGCTTTTGGCCCAGTGCCAAGTTGTATTCGCGCCCACCGCGCTCGTCGGTATGGCCTTCGATATTGGCTTTCTTTGTCTTGTCCGATTTGAGGATGCGCGAGTGGGCCTCGATGACTGATTGGAACTCCGGGCGAATAGCGTAGCTGTCATAGTCAAAGTAAACGGTGCGAGCGCCCGCCACCATCGTGTCGGAGCCGGATTTTGCGGTGTCCAGCGTGGTAACCGCCGTTGGGGTCTTGGCGGCGGTGCCGCTGGTGGCCTTGCTTGCGCTGCTGAGTTCGGTCAGGGCGACGGCTTGGCCGGACTTGTCCTCAACGCTGACCTCGTCGAGTTTGACGGCAGAACTGCAAGCACTTAAAAAAGCTGCGACGGCAACTGCCAATACCAATTTATTCATTAGAAACTCCGGTTAAAGGTGATGTGGGTTGTAAAAATCGTGTGGACCGCTATTTGGGCATCGGGCCCCAATCGGGCTCCCGTAAATCGCCGTTTTGTCCCGCCAGCCGGGCCTTTACTTTGCCGTCCAGGGTGGTGGTCATCAGTGCCTCGCGCCCCTGGACTTGCGTTGCGTACATTAACAGACGGCTATTGCCTGCAAAACTGGGGTTTTCGTCCGCGGTGGAGTCCGTGAGGCCCGTGCTTTGTCCGGAGGCCAAGTCCATGATTTGAAGCTTGAATGCGCCAGCGATGCGTGACACATAGGCCAGCCACCGACCGTCGGGACTCAAAGCAGGCGAGATGTTGTAGGTGCCGGTGAAAGTCACCCGCTCAGGGTTGCCACCGGCTGAGGGGATCTTGTAAATCTGGGGCGAGCCGCCGCGGTCGCTTACAAAATAGACAAAGCGTCCATCGGCGGTGAACGTAGGCTCGGTGTCGATCGCGCTGGAGGAGGCCAAGCGCCGCGGCTCAGCGCCTGGCGTCGTTGCGTCCATCAGAAAGAGTTGGGATCCGCCGTCTCGGCTGAGGGTCAAGGCCAGCGTTCGTCCATCGGGCGACCAACTCGGGGCGCTGTTAGAGCCCTTAAAGTTGGCCACCAGGCGGCGCTTTGCGGAGTCGACATCGTGCACATAGACCACCGGTTTGCGGGACTCAAACGAAACGTAAGCTAGCTGGTTGCCGTTGGGTGACCAAGACGGCGAAATAATCGGCTCGGCACTGCGTAATGCCGATTGGGCGCCTTCCCCGTCGGCATCAGCCACCCACAGGTTATAAACATTCGCGCTCTTGGTGACATAGGCAATGCGGCTGGAGAACACACCTTTTTCACCCGTGAGCTTTTCGTACACCACATCGGCAATTTTGTGGGCTACCTGGCGCAATTCAGCGCCAGCTACAGCGTGGCTTTGCCCGCCCAAATCTTGTCCGCGCACCGTATCCCAAAGCCTAAAACGCACATCAAAACGGTCATCTGCCGTGCGTGTGACGCTGCCGGTTACCAGCGCGTCTGCGCCTTGCTTGCGCCAAGCCACAGGATCCGGTCTGGCATTTTCATCTAGTACGCTGGTGCCGGTGTCCACTAGGCGAAATTGTCCGCTACGCTCAAGGTCGGCAGCCACGATGGCGGCCATCTTTTGCGTCAT
>CAMDKE010000227.1 GCA_945901215.1 Comamonas sp. lk | reverse complement strand
GCCCGGCCACGGCTTTAGCGCCATGCCGCAGGGTGATGCGGTTGCTGAACTTTGTTCACTGCCAGGCATGTCGCGCGGCTTAGCGGCGCTGCTGCAGACGTTGGGCATTAAACCGGCCACGGTGGTGGGGCATTCAGCCGGTGCGGCGCTGGCTTGTCGCATGGCGCTTGACGGGCTGCTGGCGCCGTCGTATCTGGTGTCCGTCAATGGCGCCTTGCTGCCACTGGACGGCTGGGCAGGGCAGTTCTTTTCGCCGTTGGCCAAGCTGCTGGCCAAGGCGCCGCTGGTGCCAGAACTGTTTTCCTGGCGCGCGGCGCAGGCCGATGTTTTGCAAAAGCTTCTTGACGGCACAGGGTCGCGCCTGGATGCTGCTGGACAGGCGCTGTACCGCCAACTGATTGCCAACCCGGGCCATGCCGGCGCGGCATTAGCCATGATGGCGCATTGGGATTTGCACAGCCTGGCGCGTGATCTGCCAGCGCTGCGCATGCCGCTGACGCTGGTGGTGGGCGCGCAAGACGTCATCGTGCCGCCGGCCGTGGCCTACCGGGTGGTTGCACTGCTGCGCCAGCAAAGCCCGCGCCCGGTGCACGTGTTGGCCGGTCTGGGCCACCTGGCCCACGAAGAGCAGCCCAGCGCGATTGCGCAATTGCTGCTGTCCGCGCAAGCCTGAGCCGCACTGTGCGGTCGGGCGCAAGCCCTTGCCCACATCCTCAAAACGCCAATTTGTTGCGCCATCCGTGCGAAAAAGCACAGTTTTTCGGGGTCGGATTCGCCGATTTTCGTCGGGGTATTCCCTAGGTTTAGGGTCTGATTTATCGCCTGCTTATAGCTACAGCAGGCTCCAACCATCACCATAAAAAATAGTTAAGAAAAAACATGTAGACCCCCGTTGACATGGATCAGAGAAGTGTCTACATTTGTTTACACGGAAGCATGACAAGCAAGATTGTCACCTTAAGAGCGTAAACAAAGACACTTGGAGACTGTGCATGAAACCCATTACCCGCATTGAGCAATCCCTGGCCCTGGCGTTGGCTGCTGTGGAAGAGCCCGGTTGCCCGCCCAAACTGGTGGCTGCGGTCCGTCATGCGGTATTTCCCGGTGGCGCACGCATTCGTCCGCAGCTGTGTTTGGCGGTAGCCCAGGCCTGTGGCCAGGACGATCCGGCCCTGACCGATGCCGCCGCTGTAGCCATCGAGTTGCTGCATTGCGCCTCGCTGGTACACGACGACCTTCCCTGTTTTGACGACGCCGCCACGCGCCGGGGTCGCGCCTCGGTGCACCGGGTTTTCGGCCAGCCCCTGGCCGTTTTGGCCGGCGATGCCTTGATCGTTATGGCCTTCCAAACCTTGGCTGCGGCGGCCGGCCAATCGCCCCTGCGCCTTCCGGGGCTGATGAAAATCATTGCGGATAGCGTGGGCATGCCCGGCGGCATCGTGGCTGGACAGGCGTGGGAATCTGAGTCGCGCGTTTCACTCATGCAATACCAGCGGGCCAAGACGGGCTCTCTTTTTATTGCTGCTACCTGTGCTGGCGCCCTGAGTGCCGGAGCTGACCCTAAAGCCTGGCAGGCGCTGGGCGACTGCTTGGGCGAGGCTTACCAAGTCGCCGACGACATTCGTGACGTGATGGGTCAGGCCGAATTGCTGGGCAAGCCCGTGGGCCAGGATGCCCAGCACGGTCGCCCCAACGCCACAGCCGATCTTGGGCTCGACGGCGCAATTGTGCATTTCGAGTCGCTCATTCAGGCGGCGGCCGACTCGATTCCCGAAGGCCCCAGCGCTGCTGCAATGCGTGAACTGGTGTGGCAAGAGTCCGAACGTCTGGTGCCGCGCGCCGTGTGCCGCAAATACCAGGCGCAGGCTCAAACCCCAAGTGACGCTGCGCCTAAGCGTCAAACCAGTGCAGCCTGAGCTCAACTGTCCCAACGTCGCGCCAACGCTGCCCTAATTACTAGCCATGAAAACCCTCGATCTGGCTCCTCTGCCGAGCGAATCCTCAGGCGAGACGCCCTGGCGTGACCGCATCGAAGCATTGGTGGACCGCTGGATGACCAGCGACGCGCTGTACCGCTGGAGCGTGAGCAACCCGGTCACGCGCTGGGTTACGCGTGTCCGTGCCCGCAAGGTGTTTGACCTGATGGCCGGTTTTGTTTATTCGCAGGTGTTGCTTTCCTGTGTGCGCCTGCGCATTCTGGAAACCGTGGCCGAGCGGCCCCGCACCCTCGAAGAGCTGGCACAGGCCACTCAACTGCCTGCGGCCGGTTTACAGCGCCTTTTGCAATCTGCCTCGGCGCTGCAATTGCTCGAGCTGCGCAGCCGGGGACGCTACGGCCTTGGCCCTCTGGGTGCGCCGGTGGCAGGCCACGCCGGCATACGGGCCATGATCGAACACCACGCCGTGCTCTACCAGGATATGCAAGACCCCGTGGCCATGCTCCAAGCCCAAGGACAGGCGGGCGAGATGGCACAGTACTGGCCCTATGCGCTGGACGATGCTGACAAAGCCAAAGCTGCAGCCGATGCTTTGCAAGTCGAAAAATACGCACGCTATTCCAACCTTATGTCGGCATCACAACCCTTTGTGGTGGACGAGATTTTGGCCAGCTACCGCTTTGACGGGCACCAACAAGTGCTCGACGTGGGCGGCGGCCAAGGAACCTTTTTGTCGCGCTTGGCACGCCACGCGCCCCAGCTTTCGCTCACCTTGTTTGATCTGCCGGAAGTGGCTACGCTGGCGCGGGCCAACTTTGCCCGCCAAGGTTTGTTAGGTCGCTCCAACGCAGTGGCCGGCAGCTTTTTGCAAGACCCGCTGCCCGAAGGTGCAGACCTGGTCACGCTGATCCGCGTGGCGCATGACCACCCGGACGCCGATGTGCGCACCGTGTTGGCTGCAATTTATGAGGCGCTTCCCGTGGGTGGAACCTTGCTGCTGGCGGAGCCCATGGCGCAAGAGGCGGGTGAGACCCCATTGGGCGATGCCTACTTTCACTTCTACCTGCTGGCCATGGGCGCCGGGCGCCTGCGCACGGCAAGCGAGCTGATGTCCATGATGTCACAAGCGGGGTTCACGCATATTGAGCCCGTGCCCAACGCCATGCCTTTGCAGACCCAGATTTTGGTGGGGCGCAAGTCTCGGGCGATTCCTGCTTCAGCGCCCGGCACATCCCATTAAGCGCCTCCAGCACACCGCCACAATGCACGCCCAAGCCATCGTTTTCCAAAACCCGCACTCGCTGCATTTGCGTGTGCTGGCTTTGCCGGAATTGGCCGCTGCCGATGTGGAAGTGCAAGTGGAGTACACCGGCATCAGCACCGGCACCGAGCGTCTCCTGTGGAACGGCACCATGCCCGCCTTTCCCGGCATGGGTTACCCGCTGGTGCCTGGATATGAGACCGTGGGGCGCGTGGTGCGCGCGGGCGAAGACGCCACCCTCACCGTTGGCACGCGCGTATTTGTGCCCGGCTCGCAATGCTTTACCGACGCGCGCAATCTATTCGGTGGATCGGCCTCGTGCCTGGTGGTGCCCAGCGGTCGTGCCATGGAAATTAAGGAGTCGCTGGCCGAGCAGGGCGTTCTCTTTGCGCTCGGGGCCACCGCCTACCACGCCCACAGTGCCGCTGGTACACAGCAACCGGACCTCATCATTGGACACGGCGTGCTCGGACGGATGATTGCGCGACTGGCAGTCGTCGCTGGTGCCAAACCCGTAGTTTGGGAGACCAATCCTGCGCGGCGCACGGGGGCCGAAGGCTACGAGGTCATAGACCCCAGCACCGATACGCGTCGCAACTACAAGTGCATTTGCGATGTCAGCGGTGCAGGGCACTTGCTCAATGAATTGATTGGCCGCCTGGCCCCTGGAGGCGAAGTGGTACTTGCCGGGTTTTATGACGAACCGCTGTCCTTTGTATTTCCACCCGCATTTATGCGCGAAGCCCGCATTCGCGTCGCTGCGCAGTGGGCGCCACAAGACTTGGTGGACGTGATTGCGCTGGCGGCAAACGGGCGTCTGTCGCTAGATGGCTTGATTACCCACCAGAGCGCAGCCACCCAGGCCGAGGCCGCTTACCGTACCGCCTTTGGTGACGCCGATTGTTTGAAGATGGTTTTGGATTGGAGAGAAACGCAATGAGCACTAGCACGATTCCCGCAGCAGCCCCTCTGAACTTCATGCGCGACATCTTGCGCACCGAGGCCGCGCAGGAGCCAGCGCCTGTGGCCACGGGTGCTGTAACCAAAGAGACCCAGATCATTGCCATCTATGGCAAAGGCGGCATTGGCAAAAGTTTCACGCTGGCCAACCTGAGTTACATGATGGCGCAACAGGGTAAAAAAGTGCTGCTCATCGGCTGCGACCCCAAGAGCGACACCACCAGCTTGCTGTTTGGCGGGCGCGCTTGCCCCACCATCATCGAGACCTCGTCCAAGAAAAAACTCGCCGGTGAAGCAGTGGCCATTGGCGACGTGTGCTTCAAGCGCGACGGCGTCTACGCCATGGAACTCGGCGGCCCCGAAGTGGGACGCGGCTGTGGTGGGCGCGGCATCATTCACGGCTTTGAGCTGCTGGAAAAACTCGGTTTTCATGAGTGGGGTTTTGACTACGTGCTGCTCGACTTTTTGGGCGACGTGGTGTGCGGCGGCTTTGGCCTGCCGATTGCCCGTGACATGTGCCAAAAAGTGATTGTGGTGGCCAGCAACGATTTGCAGTCTTTGTATGTGGCCAACAATGTGTGCTCGGCGGTAGAGTATTTCCGCAAGCTCGGTGGCAACGTGGGCGTGGCTGGCATGGTGATCAAC
>CAMDKE010000226.1 GCA_945901215.1 Comamonas sp. lk | reverse complement strand
TAAAAGTCGGGCAAATGGCGCAACTCCGCATCGAAGGTGCAGCCACCGCGGTCGCTGCCCGCGTGGTACGGTCCAACCCGAGCGCAGTAGCGGGCACGCGCGCCGTGCTGGTGTACCTGGCCATCGCGCCCACGACCGGACTGCGCCAGGGGCTGTTCGCCCAAGGACTGCTGGCCACCGGAACCCAGAGCGCACTGGCATTGCCGCTGAGTGCCGTGCGCACCGACAAACCGCTGCCCTATGTGCAGGTGGTAGTCGGCGGGAAAGTGACCCACCAAACCGTGCAACTGGGCCAACGCGGTGAGCTAGGGCAAGAGGCTATGGTGGCGGTGAGCGGTGTGAACGAAGGCGCCCTGGTTCTGGTGGGCGGCATCGGCCCGGTAATTGCGGGCACCGCCGTTACCGGCGCTGGCAGCGCGAAGTAACTGCCATGTGGTTTACACGCGTTAGTTTGCACAACCCGGTTTTCGCCACCATGGTGATGCTGGCCCTGGTGGTATTGGGTTCTTTTTCGCTGCAACGCTTGCAGGTCGACCAGTTCCCCAATATTGATTTCCCGGTCGTGGTCGTTATTGCAGACTACCCCGGTGCATCGCCGGAAATCGTAGAAAGCGAAGTTTCTAAAAAGATTGAAGAAGCCGTGAACTCCATCGCTGGAGTCAACGCCCTGACCTCGCGCAGCTACGAAGGCCAGTCGGTGGTGGTGATTGAGTTTGGCCTGCACATCGATGGCCGCAAAGCGGCCGACGACGTGCGGGAAAAAGTAGCCTCGGTAAAACCCCTGCTGCGCGCCGAGGTTAAGGAGCCGCGCGTGCTGCGCTTTGACCCCTCGGCCAAAGCCATTTGGTCGGTGGCGGTACTGCCCGATGAAAAGGCCGGCGCACAAGTTCCCAGCCCGGTGGAGCTCACCAACTGGGCAGAACAGGTGCTCAAAAAGCGCATGGAAAACGTGCCCGGCGTGGGTTCGGCCACCGTGGTGGGCGGTACCAAACGTGAAATCAACGTCTACCTGAACCCGCAGGCGCTGGAAGCCTTTGGCATCACGCCAGACCAGGTGGTCACTGCGGTGCGCAACGAAAACCAAGACTTGCCCGTGGGCAGCATCCGCTCGCTGACGCAAGAGCGCGTGATTCAGATTGCAGGGCGCATGCTGCGCCCGGAAGACTTTGGCAAGATCATTGTGGTGCGCAAAAACGGCATTGCCGTCCGAGTCGACCAGGTCGCCCAGGTACGCGATGGCGCGCAAGAAATCGAAAGCCTGGCGCTCTACAACGGCCAGCGTACGCTGATGCTGACGGTGCAAAAATCCCAAGACGACAACACCATTGCCGTGGTCGACGGGCTGGAAAAAACCTTGGCCGAGGTCCGCAAGCAAGTGCCCCCTGGCATCCGCCTAGAAGCCATTAGCGATGCATCACGCCAGATCCGGGTGTCGGTGGACAACGTGCGCCGCACCCTGATCGAAGGCGCATTACTCACGGTGTTGATCGTTTTCTTGTTTTTGAACTCTTGGCGCTCCACGGTGATTACCGGTTTGACGCTGCCCATTGCCCTGATCGGCACTTTTTTGTTCATGTACATGCTGGGCTTCACCATCAATATGATCACCATGATGGCGCTGAGCCTGTGCGTGGGCTTGCTGATTGACGATGCCATCGTGGTGCGCGAGAACATCGTGCGCCACATCCAAATGGGCAAAACGCCGTTTCAGGCGTCTTTAGACGGCACCCAGGAAATCGGGCTGGCCGTGCTGGCCACCACCCTGTCCATCGTGGCGGTGTTTTTACCCATCGGCTTTATGGGCGGCATCATTGGCAAGTTTTTCCATGAATTTGGCTTGACGATTGTGGTGGCAGTGCTGATTTCCATGTTTGTCAGCTTTACCCTGGACCCGATGCTGTCGAGCATTTGGCACGATCCGGTGCTCGAACACCACAGCCAGCGCGGCCCGCCCGTGGGCTGGTACGACAAAACGCTGGGGCGCGTGACCGGTTGGTTCGAGCGCGGCACCGAGTCACTGGCCCATGGCTACCAGGACATCTTGCGCTGGGCGCTGGTGCACAAGCTCAAAACCGTATTTTTGGCGGTGGGCATTTTTGCCCTCAGTATTGCCATGGTGCCGCTGCTGGGAACCGAATTTGTGCCGAAATCGGACTTTTCAGAGACCACGCTGAACTTCAACACACCGGTCGGAACCTCGCTAGAGGCCACCGAGGCCAAGGCCCGCCAGGTCGAAGCCATGGTGCGCGAGTTTCCCGAGGTGCGCTACACCGTCACCACCATCAACACCGGCAACGCCCAGGGCAAAATTTACGCCAGCATTTACATCCGGCTGGTAGACCGAAAACTACGCAAACTGGGTATCGAGCAAATGTCTGTGACTCTGCGCGAGCGGCTGCAACGCGTGCCCGGCATCACCGTCACCCACATCGGCCTGATGGACTCGGTGGGTGGCAGCAAGCAAATTTTGTTTTCGATGCAAGGTGCAGACACCAAGACCCTGGAGCGTTTGACCGCACTGGCGCTCACCCAACTGAAGGGCATACCCGGCCTGGTAGATCTGGACTCCAGCTTCAAGCCCAACAAGCCGGCGCTTGACGTGCAGGTGCGGCGCGACGCAGCGTCCGATTTGGGCCTGAACCTGGCGCAAATCGGCAGTAGCTTGCGCACATTGGTTGCGGGACAAACCGTGGGCAACTGGCGCGCTAGCGACGACCAGACCTATGACGTCAACGTACGCCTAGACCCCCAGGCTCGAAACAGCGCGCACGACCTGGAGCGACTGCCCTTTGCCCTGGGCACCAGCGCCGACGGTTCGACCCGCGTGGTGCGCCTCAACCAGATCGCGCAGGTGGTGGAGACCACGGGTTCGAACCAGATCAACCGGCGCGACATGGCCCGCGAAGTCAGCATCAGCGCCAATGTGTCGGGCCGCTCGGCGGGTGAGGTGTCTGCTGACATTAAAAAGGTGATGGATGGCATCGCCATGCCGCAAGGCTATGGCTATCGATTCAGCGGCTCCACCAAGGACATGGCCGAAGCCTTTGCCTACGCCATTTCCGCGCTGGCGCTGGCAGTCGTGTTTATTTACATGATTCTGGCAAGCCAATTTAAGAGCTTTTTGCAGCCACTGGCGCTGATGACGGCCTTGCCGCTGACTCTCATCGGTGTGGTGTTGGCTTTGATGTTGTTTAACTCCACCTTGTCCATGTTCTCAGTCATTGGCGTGGTGATGCTCATGGGCCTGGTCACCAAAAACGCCATTTTGCTGGTCGACTTTGCCATCCGTGCGCGCGAAGACCACACCGACCCCAACGGCCGACACGTGCCTGGCCTAGACCGCAACGCTGCGCTCTTGCTGGCAGCCAAGGTGCGGTTGCGGCCGATTTTGATGACCACGCTTGCCATGATTTTCGGCATGATCCCGCTGGCCTTCGCCCTGACCGAGGGCTCTGAAATGCGCGCACCCATGGGCCAAGCGGTCATTGGCGGCGTGATTACCTCGTCCTTGCTCACCCTGGTGGTGGTGCCGGTGGTTTATTGCTACATGGATGATCTGGCGCAATGGTCGCGTAGGCTTTTCGGCCTGCCACCGGCCAGCCACACTCCAAAACAAGACGTCGCCCAGTAAAATTGCTGCACTGCAACTGTCTAACACCGAGCCGTACCATGAACCTCAGCAACACCGCCACAGCCCGCTTCAACATGATTGAGCAGCAAATCCGGCCTTGGAACGTGCTCGACGCTGGGATTTTGGTCTTGCTGGGTGCCGTCAAGCGCGAAGATTTTGTCCCCATGGCCCACAAAGCATTGGCTTTTGCCGACATGGAGATTCCACTGGGCCACGGGCAATGCATGCTGGCCCCACGCATGGAGGCGCGCCTGCTGCAAGACCTTAAAGTCCGAGCGCATGAGCGGGTGTTGGAGATCGGCAGCGGCAGCGGCTACATGGCAGCTTTGCTTGCCAGCCAGGCCCACAGCGTGTTGTCTTTGGAAATCCATGCCGAATTGGCGGACTTGGCCCATTCCAATGTGGGCCGTGCGGGCCTGCACAACGTCGAGATTCAGCTTGCGGACGGCGCCCGTGCGCTGCCGCAGAGCGGTCTGTTTGACGCGATCATGCTCAGCGGTTCAGTGGCCGAGGTGCCCCAGCACCTGCTGGACCTGTTGAGCGTGGGCGGGCGCCTAATGGCTGTCGTCGGACATGAGCCCATCATGGGTGCCACCTTGTTTACCCGCATAAGTGGCACCGAGGTGCAAAGCCAGACCCTGTGGGATGCCAATGCACCGCGCCTGCACGGCTTTGCGGAAACATCGCACTTCACGTTCTAGCTTGCTTGAGACCCGCAACGCCCATGATTGAGCAAATCTCCCCTGCCGATTTTCCGGCCTGGCTGCGCGCGGCAGCGCAAACCCACCCCATGGACCGCCCCGTGTTGCTGGACGTACGTGAACCCCATGAGCTCACCTGGGCCCATGTAGCGGGTGGCGACGCCGCCGCCACAGGCTATAACTTACTGGCCATACCCATGGCACTGGTGCCGGTGCGCCTGGCCGATCTGGACCCCGATCTACCCATCGCCTGTCTGTGCCACCATGGCGCGCGCAGCATGCAAATTGCCCGTTTTTTGGTGGGCAACGGCTTTTCCAAGGTAGCCAATATCGCCGGCGGCATTGAAGCCTGGGCCACCGAGCTCGACACCACGGTCGCACGCTACTGACCCGCTGAGCCCCGCCACCTGTTTTGTTTGACTGAGAACCCTGACATGAACCGACTGATGCCTCTTGCCCGACTTCGCCCACTGGCCATTTTGATGGCCTTT
>CAMDKE010000225.1 GCA_945901215.1 Comamonas sp. lk | reverse complement strand
ATTTTTGAAAAATCTAGTATGTCATTTATCAAAGCAGATAATGCATTACCGGCGATAAGTATATTTTTTACGTATATACCTTGTTGCTTATCTAAAGGCATAGTTCGCAGCAATTCGGCTAAACCCAGTATCCCGTTCATGGGGGTCCGAATCTCATGGCTCATGAGCGCAAGAAATCGTCCTTTTGCGTCATTTGCCGATTGAGCCTTCAACAGTGCGCTTTCAAGTTCGGTAGTTCGTTCTACAACCCGCGATTCTAAAATGGTGGCATTTTCAAGCAATGCCTTATTGGCATTGGATAACTCTAGCCCCTTTAACTCTAACGAAGACTCGGCCTGCCTTCGGGCGAGCCCATTATTACGAAGCACCTCAATCGCATTGAGCACGTCGCTTAATTCATCTTGGTATTTTACTTTTGGCACGACGATATCCAACTTGCCGTGGGCCACGTCAAGGATAAGCTGAATCGACTTACCCAATGGGCGGCTAATTCGGAACTCTAATATCCAAAGAATAGCTCCCAAAACAGCCACCGAAATTAGCGTCAAGAAAATGATGAGATAGGCAGAGCTCCGTGTCCAAATTTGCTCTCTTTGAGCCCCACGCAAAGCTTCGTCGAGTAGCACATCACGCAACTCGATGATGGAATCCATGTCTGGCACATAACGCTTGGCGAAACCAGCGGCATCCGTGGAAAAGTCTGCGTTTCCAAGACCAATTACCAGCTGTTCCCGCAGGTAGGGCACAGCGCTTTCAAAGTAGCGGTTTTGCATTTTTGCTGTGGCCTGCTCTACGGCCAAGTCTCCACGCCGGGCCCGGACCCTTTCCAGCAATGACGCATGAAGTTGACCTATGCGCCCCATAATTTGTTCGATGGCCGTTAGCTCGACCACTTCTATTCGAGCTCGCTTAGTCAGTGCCACCGTTAATTGCGATCCCAAGCGGCCGGCAAACTCGCGCAAATCTGCGGCGGTCCGAGCCGCCAAGAGAAAATTGGTTTGATCAGGGTAAACCGATTGCGCCGCATTGCTCAGCGCTATGGATGCCGGTGCTAAATCATCAATCACTAAAAACATTTGGTCGATGGCCGCTCTTATTTGCTCCGGCGAGCGCTCAGCCTTTGGCATGTCCGCAACGGAATCGATCGAATTGCGCCCCAATTGCAACTGCCGCTGCGCAACCAGCACGATCGGTGGCAATCCAGATTTATCTGCCATGTCCTGATGGATGGCCTCGGTCAGTTCGGTAAAAGCAGCATCGGTCTTTCGCCGAGCAGTAGACAAAAGCGTGACCTTGTTAGGGTCATGGGGCAAATCGTCTCCCATGATGCCGTTTGAGGGGCCACGCTCCCTTGATGCTCTCTCAACTACAAGCAGCACCAAACGCAAATTCTTTATGGCGTTAAGCCCGTCGACGCCCTGGCGCAATTGCGATGCGGCGTCAGCCAGCGTCTTCACCACCTGGCCCAGCACAAGCGCGGCCAAAAATAAGGTAAAAAAAAGAAATATTTTTTGAAGGCGCAACGGTTTTCTCCCCTATTTGCTTCATTGACCGGGCCATTTTTCAACTGGATCACACACTGCGCCTTGGCAGCTAGCGTGAAGCGTTAAGACGTCAACCAAACACAAGCCACTATGCTACCGTGCTTGTCAATTTGTTAACGGTCATTTCCTGATCAGGGGCACCGAAAGACAGCACGACTTTTGGCGCGACTGCTTTTGCGCCCCCGACGCGCCTACTGGCTCTGGCTGGTCGCACTGGACGGCGATCAATATCTCCGCCTATGTTCAAAGGCGAAACATTCCACGGGTGGGGGGCTTCGAAACACTTTTTACCCATATCTATGCCGGACCAGGCATCTACTCGATCACGGCGCAAGGGCGTGCGCTAACGCCTCTTGCGGGCTGCGCGGGTACCGCAACAGCCAAAGTTATTGTCAAAGCTGCGCCAGTCGCTACTCAATAGCGGACGCTATTCCTAGGGATCCGCCGCCCCTGCAGGCTCGCCATCAGTTTGAAGTGTTGATGGTTTGGGGATCACAGCTGGGCTTGATTTACCGCCCAGCACTTGCATAACGGATTTGGGAGCCGCTGAAGGGCTCCTTGCACGCCAATTTTGGGGTGTATCCGCAAGCCTGATGCGCCTTGACCCGCGTCAAGGGACAGCATGACTTTATTTGATTTTTTTGGTTAAATTAATTAAACTAACCAAAACAAAATAATCTGCGCGGCGCAATGTCGCGGGTGCCCATTGGGCTTGCAGACCCAGCAGTCTGGGTTGAGAGCGATTTGGATGCATTTCTATGGCACCAAAGGGCTTCCCCCGCGTCAATTTAGACCAATGGACTGAACTACTAGAGGTATCGCAATGGCTACTAATTCGATTATCGGCACAGAAGGCAACGACTCACTCATCGGCACCAGCGGCGATGACACGATCAACGCCTTTGCGGGCAGAGACTCGATTACGGGGCTCGAAGGTAACGACTGGATCAACATTACCGACGACGGTAGCACCGACACCATTGACGGCGGTGGAGGTTGGGACACCCTAAACCTGCGCATGAGCAGCAGCGCCTACACCATAGCAGGCGGAAACACTCGGGGCTTTGAAGGCTACTTTATTGATTTTTGGGACGTGAAGAGTACAACGACGCCGCAGGTGACACTAACAGACGCCGCCTTCACGAACACAGGCTGGATTGGTGTGATCATGATGGGGCCCACTAGCGCAACCTTAAACGCAAGTTCGGTGAGCGCGGGGCATAACGTCAAACTCTGGGGTGGCGGCACGATGATTGGTGGTGCCGGTGACGACCAGTTTTGGGCTTTTGAAGGTAACGACAGTTTGGTCGGGGGTGCAGGGATGGACACCTGGTACTACAACTTTGGACAGACGGAGTTGCTTGGCCTTACGCTCTCAAAATCCGCCGACAGTAGCTGGACAGTTAACAGCGGATCGGCGGCGGTCATGAAACTGCAAACCAACACCACGACAGGCACGTGGACGGTCACAGATTTGCGCACCTCCCCAGCGAACAACAGCAGGGCCTTTGGCGTTGACTCCCTGAATGGGATTGAGGTCCTTTCCTTGGGTGTGGAAGCAAACGGCGGCTGGACGACGGCAGGCACCCTCGCCTTGGGTGGCACCCTGGCATCACCCACGGTGACTCTGTCTGGCGTTTTCACTCCAGGTGACGACACCGTTTTGGGGACCTCGGGGAATGACCGCCTGGAGGGCGGTGCCGGTAACGATTTGTTGTTGGGCGACCTGGGCGGCGACAATCTGATCGGCGGCCCGGGGGACGACACCTTAAATGGTGGCGTGCAAATGGGCCTCAGTTGGCGCGTCGGCAAAGTCAACAACACGAACGACTGGGACCAGGCCGACTACAGCGGCACCAGCACAGGCGGGGTAAGCCTGAACTTGTCCAATATGACAGTAACCGGTCTAGCTGGGGCCAACATCGGCACCGACACGCTGCTAGGCATTGAAGGCGTCACCATGACGCGCGGGCATGACGAGGTGGTCGGCAACTTTGCCAAATTGGCGGGCAACAACGAGCTGGCCGGTGACGTGCATGAAATGGGCATCGTAGGCAATGGCGGCAGCGACTCGTTTAGCCAACCCCTCGGTACAAGCATGCCATGGCAAGACGTTTGGATTGGGTACTGGTGGTCCAGAACCGCCATCAACGTCACGCTGACCGGTAGCACGGGCACGGTGAGCTATGGAGCGGCGGGCACAGCCGGCAGTGCCGACTACCAGGCGGCTGGCGTGGATACGCTGAGCCGCATCAACCTCTTTGTTGGCACCTCCTACAGCGACACCTTTAACTTCAAAGACCAGACCGAAACGGCCACAGTCGGCCAAAAGTGGGCTTGGGTAAAACTGGGGTTGGGAAACGACACAGTTATTGGCAACGGTGAAACTTCCGTCTCTTTCAACGATGGGGGCCTGCAAAGCAGCACGGGCAAAGGCATTTTTGTGCAACTGGGCGCGCCGGGCACCACCACCACCGTCAACATGACCCACCTGAGCCAGGGCGGCAACGCGCTGGGCACGGCCAGTCTGACGGGTGTCAATGCGGTCCGCGGCACCAGCCTCGACGATACCCTCATGGGTGGCTCAAGTAATGAATACTTTGATGCCCGCGGCGGCAACGATCTGCTCGATGGTGGCGCCGGATCGGACATGGCAAAGTACCTTTGGGGCTCCACCACGGGCATCACCGTCAACATGCAAGCTGGCACCGTGGACGGCCGCGACTCCATAGATGGCAGCGTTGGCAACGACACCTTGCGCTCCATAGAGATTGTGGAAGGCACCAATCTGGACGACGTCTACGACGCTCGCGGCTTCTCTGGCACATCCGCCAACGCTGGCAGCAGGGGCGCTTGGAACCAATTTGCAGGCAATGGCGGCAGTGACACGATTTATGGCAACGGCAATACATCCATTGCTTACGATTTTTCTAGTGTCGCCGTGGACGTGAATCTGGCAACGGGCCAAGCACAGGCGCTAGACCCCGCCAACCGGGTGGGTGAACTGGCGCAAATTGTGGGCACTGACACGTTTAGTGGCGTGAATGCCGTATGGGGATCGGTGTTGGGTGACAAACTGACCGGCGACAGTGGTGCCAACGTGTTGGAGGGCAGCGACGGCAACGACACGATGAATGGCGGCGCGGGCAGCGACAGCCTGGATGGTGGCACTGGCAATGATGTGCTCGACTATTCGCAAGACAGCGGTGCTGTCGCCGTCAACCTGCAAACCCAGCGCGCCACCGACGGCTCTGGCGGGCAAGACACGGTGGTGGGCTTTG
>CAMDKE010000224.1 GCA_945901215.1 Comamonas sp. lk | reverse complement strand
ACCTGGCTGCCTGCGTGCGCTGGCTGCAGTTGTACCCCCGAGGCGACACCGTGGGCGCACACCACCTGCAAGTGTTTCCCCGCTTGCAGGCTTTGTTGCAGGCGCTGGAGCTGCGCGATGCCGTGCGCCGCGCTTTTGCCGCCGAGGGCATTGACGGGCCGCTGTTTGTAGACCCCGACTACCCCCGCAATGCCGTGGTCTAGCCACGCGGCAATTCGATAGTGCGCCTGCCCGTGCATCTGTTGGTGCCCCGCCTGGTACACCAGGGGCGACAATACGGCCATGAAACCGAAAAACGCCCGCGCACCCGTGCACAAGCACGGCCCCCAAGTTCAGCGCAAAAACGAAGTCCGCATCATCGGCGGCCTGTGGAAGCGCACCAAGCTCAAAGTCGCCGACAAACCCGGCCTGCGCCCCACGCCCGACCGGGTGCGCGAAACCTTGTTCAACTGGCTGGGCCAGGATTTGCGCGGCATGCGATGCCTGGACGCCTTTGCCGGCACCGGCGCCCTGGGTTTTGAGGCCGCCTCGCGTGGCGCGCAAGACGTGGTGCTGGTGGAGCAAGACAGCGCGCTGATAGAGCAACTCAAGCGAACCCAAACCCAGCTCGCCGCCCACCACGTGCAAGTGCAGCGCGGCGATGGGGTGGCCGCCTTGCGCCAGGCCGCACCGCAAAGTCAGCACGTCATCTTTCTGGATCCTCCGTTTGACTCGGCTCTGGGTGAGCCCGCGTTGGCGGCCGCTGCCCGGGCAGTCACGGCTGAGGGTTGGATTTACCTCGAAGGCCCCCGCGCCTGGACCGCAGACCAACTCGCGCCCCTGCGCCTGGTGCTGCACCGCCACCTCAAGGCCGGTGCGGTGCATGCGCATCTGCTGCGCGCCATCACACCGGCCGAGTTGGCCGCCGCGCAGGTTGCAGAAAGCGCAGCAGTCGTTCCACCCCCATCGCCTGAAACTTCAACCGGAGCTTGACCATGGACCATGTTGATGCCGCCAGCGGCCCTACCGTCACTACAACGATTGCGGTCTACCCCGGCACCTTTGACCCCATCACCCTGGGCCACCAGGACCTGATCCGTCGCGCCGCGCGGCTGTTTGGACGAGTGATCGTGGCCGTGGCCGTGGCACACCACAAGAAAACCCTGTTTAGCCTGGACGAGCGCCTATCGGCGGTGGCCGAGGTGGTGCAGCCCTGGGGGAATGTGCAAGTGCTGGCGTTTGAGGGGCTGGTGACCGAATTTGCCGGCAGTCAAGGTGCCTGCGCCCTGGTGCGCGGCGTGCGCTCGGTGACCGATTTCGATTTTGAAGCGCAGCTCGCGGGCATGAACCGCGCTTTGACGCCGGACATTGAGTCGGTGTTTTTGACGCCGGACGCAAGGTTTCAGCACATTTCCAGTACGCTGGTGCGCGAGATTGCCACCCTGCACGGCGATGTGGCGCAATTCGTGGCGCCGTCCGTGCTGGCGCGCCTGCGCGCCAAACTGCATCCAGTCGGGTGAGGGTGTTGCGATGGCGCTGATCATCACCGACGAGTGCATCAATTGCGATGTTTGCGAGCCCGAGTGCCCCAACGATGCGATTTACATGGGGCCCGAGATCTATGAAATTGATCCGCACAAGTGCACCGAATGCGTGGGCCATTTTGATGAACCGCAGTGCGTGCAGGTTTGCCCTGTAGCGTGTATTCCGGTGAACCCGGACTTTGTGGAAAACCGGGAAACGTTGTGGCAAAAATACCGCAGCCTTCAGGCCATTGCGGTGGTGGCGCTTCCAGTCGGTCCGGTTTCTCTGCCCTAATCTCTTGGCCCATACAGATTGGGTACTGTGCCGCTCAGCAGCTCAGCAGCTCAGCAGCCCAGCGGCTTACGGTTTGGGTTTTTTTGGTACCGCAACGGTGGCGGTAAACGATTGGGGCTTCTGGGGTTTGTTGAGTTTGGGTTTTTTGGTTTGTTGCAGTGGAGCTGTTGCCGCCTTCTTATCTTTTTTACCCTTTTTGTAGGGCGCAGCCTCATTGCCTGGCTTGTTTTTGTGGGTCGTTTTGGTGGCTGGGGGAGCCGCTTTAGCCTCAGCTTGAGCACGGCGAGTAGCCTCTGCCTCATCGGCGCGGCGAGACTTTTCGAGTTTCCCTGCCAGCGTTGCAGTCTGCGTCGTGGCGCGGTCACTTTGTGCTTTTTGCGCTGCGGTACGCGGGTCGGCAGTGGGAACGCTGAGCGCTTGTGGGCAGGGTGTGTCGCTGTAGTTGCTACCGCACCGGTAGACCGTTTGGGCTAGCGTTGGCGCTGCGGCACAGAAGTAGACGAGCACAACGGCATGGAGCCGTGCGCGGATAGGCGATAGTTTCATTTTTCCTCCCAGATTGGCATAGACAAAGCGGCTCTTTGGCCGCTGCCGTTTATTCTGCCATTTTGGGAACGGTTTTCAATATGGAATTTTCTTGCCGTGGAGGCTTGGGCCTGGGCGGGCGACTGGTGTGGATCAGCTGCATGGCCTTGTCCATGTCACCTACCAAAAGGGTCGGCAGGGCGGCAAGCGCACGGTCTATGCATTGGTCGATGGCGATGCGCTCGTCCACAGAGGGTTTCTTGAGTACCCAATGCACTACTTCCGACTTCACGCCGGGATGGCCCACACCCAGGCGCAGACGCCAGTAGTCGCCCGTTCCCAGTTGAGCGTGAATGTCGCGCAGCCCGTTGTGCCCGGCGTGGCTGCCGCCAAATTTGAGCTTGGACTCGCCTGGTGGAAAATCCAGTTCGTCGTGGGCGACCAAGATTTCATCGGCGTTGAGTTTGAAGAATCGCGCCAGCGCAGCCACCGATTTGCCCGAGAGGTTCATAAACGTTTGTGGCTGGAGCAGCCACAAGGGTTGGCCCTGAAAACTGATACGTGCCACCAGCCCGTGGTAGTTGCGGTCCATCGCCAACGAGGTTTTGAGCACGCGCGCGGCGCCGTCAACAAACCAAAAGCCCGCGTTGTGCCGCGTGGTTTCGTATTCAGAGCCGGGGTTGCCTAGGCCGACGAGAAGCTTGATCATGGCGGGGGAAAAGGTTTTGATGAAGCGGTGTATCGGTGTTGCGTAAATGCGCCCATGGTAGACCGAAAGTGATAGTCTGAATGCAAAACGGCCCACCGAAGTGGGCCGTTTGCAAGACAGAGCCCTGGACTTACTTCTTGCCTTTGCCTTTGACCGGTGCCACGACCGGCGCTTCGACCACTTCGGCCACCGGTGCCACGACGGCAACGATAACGGGGTTTTCGCGGCCACGCATCACGGCTGTGACGCCATGGGGCAAGGACAAGTCCTTGGCGTGCAAGGAAGTGCCTTTCTTCAGGCCGCTGAGGTCCACGGCGATGAATTCGGGCAGGTTCGCAGGCAAGCACGACACCTCCAGGTCGGTGACGACGTGGGTAATCAGGCATGCGTCGAGCTTGAAAGCAGGAGAGTTTTCTTCGCCGCTGAAGTGCAATGGCACTTTCATGTGCAAGTTGGTGTTGGCGTCCACACGTTGGAAATCGATGTGCAAGATCAATTGCTTGAAGGGGTGCATTTGCACGTTGCGCAACAGGACTTTGGTTTCCACGCCGTTTAGCTCCATGTCCAAGATGGACGCATGGAAGGCTTCCTTCTTGATGGCGTGCCACAAGGCGTTGTGGTCGAGTTCAATATTCAAGGGTTCGGCAGAGCCACCATAGACGATGCCAGGTGTGCGACCGGTGATGCGGAGACGGCGGCTCGCACCCGTGCCCTGCTTAGCGCGCTCAAAAGCGACAAATTTCATAACTTACTCCAAAAAGAGTCCACCGCGACCAGTGTGACTCCGGTTTAACAAAGGCGCTGACAACCAGATCGGTTCCGTAGCGCCCGCTTTTTGCCCGGATCAGAACAAATTGTCCTGATCTGAGAACAAACTCATGACCGACTCACCTTTTGCGATGCGCTGAATCGTCTCTGCGATTAGCGGCGCCACCGTGAGCTGGCGAATCTTCTTACAACTCGCTGCGGCAGCGCTCAAGGGAATAGTGTTGGTTACCACTACCTCGTCTAGCGCGTCACCTTGCGAAATGCGCTCAATGGCTGGGCCGGAAAAAATCGGGTGCGTGCAGTAGGCGTAAACCTTTTTCGCGCCGCGCATTTTCAGAACCTCTGCGGCCTTGACCAGGGTGCCTGCGGTATCGATCATGTCATCCATGACCACGCAGTTGCGCCCCTCGATCTCGCCGATCACGTGCATGACTTCGCTGACATTGGCTTTGGGTCGGCGCTTGTCAATGATGGCCAGATCGCAATTGAGTTGCTTGGCCAGGGCCCGTGCCCGGACCACTCCGCCGACATCCGGCGAGACGACGATGAGGTCGTCGTAGTTTTTTTGCCGCAAATCGCCCAGCAGCACGGGCGATGCGTAGATGTTGTCCACCGGAATATCAAAAAACCCCTGGATCTGGTCAGCATGCAAATCCATGGTCAATACGCGCGACACACCGGCGGCTTGAAGCATATTGGCCACTACTTTGGCGGTAATTGGCACGCGTGTGGAGCGCGGCCGGCGGTCTTGCCGGGCGTAGCCAAAGTAGGGAATGACTGCGCTGATGCGTTCGGCTGACGCGCGTTTGAGCGCGTCGACCATGATCAGCAACTCCATTAGGTTTTCATTGGTTGGTGCGCAGGTGCTTTGCACCACAAAAACGTCGCGAGCGCGCACGTTTTGGTTGATTTCTACGTTGACCTCGCCATCAGAAAAGCGGCCTACCGTCGCGGCCCCCAAGCTAATTCCCAGATCGCGGGCAATGTCCGTTGCCATGCCTGGATTGGCGTTTCCCGTAAAAACCATGAAATC